>CAYYKZ010000046.1:0-12578 GCA_964468455.1 uncultured Leptospirales bacterium
AGTTTGTTGACTGAAGATCTGCATTCGGATTGATAGTAATTGTGTCATTTGAATTGGTTGTAGTACTAAAAGTAATTGTAGCATTAACTCCATCTGTAAAGGTAACCGCCGGTGAAGCAAAGCTTACTGTTCCTTTTGTTGTTCCATCAAAACTATCCGGAAATACTATCACTATGTTGGTATCAGGTGAAACTGAATCTTCACCGTCAGGTGTTAAACCCGGCAGATGCTTTACTGTGAAAGTAAAATTTCTTGTATCGCTTTCACCACCTTTACTTATTGTTGCAGTCAGCGTAACAGTCTGATTACCAACTCCATAGGCAGGTCTTGTAACTGTACCATTATTTGCAATATAAGATGTGTTTGAGCTTGACCAGCTGATCGTTGTACCATTAGCACCTGAAGGCGGAAGAGTTAAATCCTGCGTTACATTTCCTGTGCTGTCTCCTGCTCCAAATGTAACAGCAAGATTTGTTTTATCCGCTGCAACAGACTCGGAATCCGAAATGGGCTGTTTTATCACAGTAAGTGAAAATGTTTTTGTATCGCTTTCACCACCTTTGGTTAATGTTGCAGTCAGTGTAACAGTCTGATTACCAACTGCATAGAGAGGTCTTGTAACGGAACCATTATTTGCAATATAAGATGTGTTTGAGCTTGACCAACTGATCGTTGTACCATTAGAACCAGAAGTCGGAAGCATTACATTCTGCGTCACGTTTCCTGCACTGTCTCCTGCTCCATAGGTAACAGCAAGAGCTGCCTTATCATCAGCAACTGACTGGGCATCAGAAATAGGCTGCTCAATCACAGTAAGTGAAAATGTTTTTGTATCGCTTTCACTACCTTTAGTTATTGTTGCCGTAAGCGTAACAGTAGCATCACCTGAACCAAAAGCAGGTCTGGTTACTGTACCATTATTTGCAATAATGCCGGTATTGCTGCTTGCCCAACTAATTGTTGTACCATTAGCACCTGAAGTCGGAAGAGTTAAACTCTGCGTTACACTTACTGCGCTGTCTCCTGTTCCATATGCAACAGCAAGATTTGTTTTGTCCTCCTGAACAGAATCGAAATCAGAAGCAGGCTGCTCATCCACAGTGACTGAAAATGTTTTTGTTTCGCTTTCATCACCTTTAATTATTGTTGCAGTCAGTGTAACAACTTTATCTCCATCTCCATTGGCAGGTCGGGTGACTGATCCCCCAATTGAAATAACCGATGGATCTGAAGATACCCATGTTATGGTTGTACCGTTTTCTCCTTCTGTTTTCAGAATAATATCTGCAGTAACAGATGATGCGCTGTCACTACCTGTATATTGTATACTTAAACTGTCTCTGTCATAGGAGACTGCTTCATAATCTGACAGTTCACCAACCGGACCAAGATCTTCAAGAGCTGTACAGCCTGCTGAAAACCATGATATTGTAACTGCTGATATAATGACTGACAAAAATTTTAATTTCATCTTTTTACTCCCGTGTATTAAAATTTGAAACTTGAGAAAACACCAAGATTAATATCCCGTATCGATTCATCGCTTATAAACACGTCATAACCGGCATGAAGACCTATGCGTATTTTATCTGATGAAGGGAGCTCAATATCAGCGGTCAGGGCTGGAGAAAAATATAAAGCTGTTCCACTCCAATCAGAGCCTCCCCTTTCTATATTTTCAGAAAATGCTCCGATTTTAAGATGAGGAATAAATCTTATATTAAAATACCAGGGAAGATTTTCTGTATAACGGGAAAGAAATATCCTGTATCCTGAACTGAAGAACATGCCGTATCCGCTCAATTCTGTTTCACCTTTCCAGCCGCTTGAATATATAAAAGAGAGTCCCAGCATTATATCCTGAGTATAGGTATCAGTTTTTATTAAATTCCCGGCCTCTGTCATCAAACCTCCATAAACCTGGACACCAAATGCATCTGCATAAACAGGTATATTCAATGCACCATTCAGTTCCCAGCCATGGAGTGCGGCTAAAATAACATTTTCCTGATGAGACTTTTCTTCAGGTTTAATCTCTTCACCAGGGAGTGTTTCTTCCGCTTTTATTATATTTTCTTTATTATCTGATTCAGAACTGTCCAAATCCTCTGAACCCTGATGGAACTCTTCCTCAGGTTTAATCTCTTCACCAGAGGGTGTTTCTTCAGTTTTTATTATATCTTCTTTATTATCTGATTCAGAACTGTCCAAATCCTCTGAATCCTGATGAAACTCTTCTTCAGGTTTAATCTCTTCACCGGGGAGTGTTTCTTCAGCTTTTATTATATTTTCTTTATTAGCTGATTCCGGTATGTCCGGATCCTGTGAAAATAAAGGGGTTATAATACTAAGAGAAATAATTATCGAAACTATAGCTGAGAAAATTTTCATTTTCCTATCCTCTAATTTTATTATTTAGAGTAAATTTTATAATAAACCAAGGATTTAGAGAATCAGCCGAAAGTATGATAATTAAAAAAAATAGTATGAGAGTGGAGTTTGTTTTCTATTATCCTGTAAAAATTACCTTTTCCAGGGTTATAAAGCGCAGAGAAAATCCGGGGGGTCAGAGCCTCAATGGGAACAGATCTTCAGCTGAAAAATAAATATTCTTCCCGGGAAAAATGTTTATCTGATATTTAAGGCAACTTCACTTATCCGGGCATGATGATGACGCGGGACTCAGATTAAGGAGTTTAGCGGCATTTTCTCCTGTAATCATTGCAGCAGCTGCATCAGATACTGAACTCTCAATCCCTTTCATGTACCGTGCAGACGAAAGCAGGGGAAAATCACTGCCGAAAATTATTTTCTCCGGTCCGCATATTTCTGAAGCAATCCTGTATATATCATCCCTGTAAAGATAGGGGCTTGCGGCAGTATCATAATAAACATCCTTAAAGGCTTCCCTCACCTCGGGCATCAGCTCATAAAAGAGAATACCCCCGCCCCAGTGAGACAGCACAATCTTAACCCCCGGATATTTTTTAATCAATTCATAAAGACGAAAAAAGGAGGTACTGTATTTACCGCTGTAATTATGACCCAACGGCTCATTTACATGTATACATACAGGAAGGCCGAAGCCTGAAGCATTTTCAAAAACCTCATCCAGGAATCTCCAGCTTTCTTCATCCATACTGCTGTAAAAGGCAATTTCACCTATTCCGGCAAAACCTGCAGCTGCGATTTTCCGGATTTCATCAGAAACAGACCTGCTTTTTACCGGCACCATTGCAAATGGCAGAATCCGCCCCATGTAATCAAGGGCTGTTTCAGCTATAAAATCATTATGCTCACGACATATTTTTTCATTTTCCCACGGGAAATTCATTGCCACAGAAAGGGCAATTCCCATAGTATCCATATATTCAATCAATTCAGCCGGTCCCGCAATTACGGCTTTAGCGGAATCATAAATAAGCTTAAAACCGGGATCATGGAAATAATTTTCTCTTCCGGCTGAAACTGTTTCAGGAAAAATATGTGTGTGAAAATCTATAATCATTTTTTCACCTTTTTCATCATAAAAAATACCTGACACATACCGGTTATTTAACAACATAACCGGCAGCAGTTTAATTACAAGGAATTTATCTATAATATGCAGAAGAATCATCTGATAATCAGCCGGCAGAAGAGCATTTGCTTACGATACGGCGCTATTAAATACGGCCTGAACCCTGCATTAAATAGCATAAGCCGGAATTAAACTCAACAACTCTACTTAATATAATTACAGAACGGATTTATTGAAAACAGACTATTAATAATATTCTTAGTAAATAATGGTTACCATTCAAAATCAACAGAGGTTTAAATGAACAGCAAAACACAATCCAGAGACAGAAGAAAAGCTGCAGGATCATTTGAAGATGATTACAGGGCAAAACTGATTTCCCCTGAAGAAGCTGCGGCTCTTATACACTCAAATGACACTCTATTTACTGGAGGAGGAGTCAACATCCCCAGGGCTTTTTCTACAGCCCTGGGAGCCCGCGCATCAGAACTGAGGAATGTAACAGTACTTCAGGGATATGCAATGGCTCTTTATGAATACATGAAGCCTGAAGCAAAGGGAAGCTTTAACATTGAAACAATGTTTGTAGGCCCCCTGGAAAGAATATGCATGGAATGGGGCGTGGGATCATATATGCCTCACAGCTTCTCTGACCTGGGCAATGTAGCACTTAAAGCTAAACCGAACAGGGTTGCATTTTCAGCCACCCCCCCGGATAAAGACGGTTTTGTAAACAAATCCTGTTTCGGCTCTTTTCTCCCCAGGAAAGAGTGTCTTGAACCTGCAGAAACTGTTATATGTGAAATAAACAGAAATCTCCCCTGGTGCTGCGGTGATGATTTTAAAGTCCATATTTCCGAGATAGACTATATTATTGAAAATGATTCTCCACTCTTTGAACTTCCTGAAATACCTATCACATCTGTTGAAGAAACAATGGCAGGATTTATCGTAGATATGATCCCTGACGGCTCCACAATTCAGCTTGGATTTGGAGGACTTGCAAATGCAATAGGGCACCTTCTTAAATATAAAAAGGATCTGGGCATGCACACCGAGGTTGTTACACCAGCTGTGACAGAACTTATAAAAGCAGGGGCAATAACCTGTGCAAAGAAAAATTACTATCCCGGGAAACTGGTTGCAGCCTTTGCTGTGGGAACAAAGCAGTTTTACGAGGACCTTAACAGAAACGAACTTTTTGAATTCAAGGAAGTTCACTGGGTTAATCAGCCTGAAAACATAGCTAAAAATGACAGCCTTATTTCCATAAACAACACCCTCGCCATGGATCTCACAGGACAGGCTGCATCGGAGTCTATAGGCACAAAACAGTACAGCGGCACAGGGGGACAGGTTAACTTTAATCAGGGAGCTAAAATGTCAAATGGGGGCAAGCGGATTTTATGCCTAGCATCCACCTATACAGACAAAGAGGGAAATCTGAAATCTAAAATCCTCCCTACACTCCCGGATGGATCTATTGTAACTACATCAAGAAATGAAGTTGAATTTGTTGTAACCGAATATGGTGTGGTAGATCTGAGCCTTGAGAGCATTTCAAAGAGAGTGAAAAAGATGATATCAATTGCACATCCCCAATTCAGAGATGAACTTACTTTTACTGCAAAGAAAAACCGCTGGATTTAATCCGGCGGTTTTCAGGAAATCATCTTTATTAAAATAAAAATTATTCATCCCCTTCAATATCTTCAGGCTCAATTTTAATTTTAAAATTAAAATTTTTCATTCTTTTATCTTTTTTAAGGCCATTCATAATAAGCTTAAAAAGAGGATCCACACTTTCAATAGGTTTTGTTTTGTCATCAGGGCAACCATACATTAGCCACCTTATTACAATAAATTCAACACTTCCCAGAATTACGGACCTTATAAAATAGGGATCAAGATCATCTTTGAGCTCACCTGATGTAATGCCGTCTTTAATAACCTTAATCATTATATCATAATAATCCCTTAAATCCTTATAGGTTTCGGTCTCCATAAACTTTTTATTCGTCTTCAAGGTCATTAGAGAAATTGATGCAAAGTAGGGATTATCCTGGTAATACTTGCACAGATGATAAATCATCCCTCTAAGCTTATTTACAGTACCGCTTATGTAGCTTAAATGTGAATCGAGCATCTTTTTGCTCTGTTCAATACTCTCCACTGGAATGGAGAAAAGAAGCTCTTCTTTTGAAGAAAAATACTCATATATTGTCGTATCCGAAACACCTGTTTCCTTTGCCACATCAGATATAGTTGAATTGGGGAAACCCTTTTCAGAAAAAACCTTTTCCGCAGACTTAAGAATCTGGTCTCTCCGGGCCTCTTTCAAAGATTTCACAGACATAATTTTACCCCTTTACACTTTTAATTTTTTTTATAAAAATATCAGTTCCCGGGCATTTTAATAACAAACAAAAGAAAACTAAATATTCCAGAAACAGAATTATTTTATTCACTATTGGACAAATCAAAATTATTCAATAGTGACCATAAAGTAAATTGAACTTTATTACCCATGAGAGTCAAGAAAATTTTTAATAATCCAACTGTGACTTAGACACTGTTTGCTATTTGCCTTCTGAAGAAAAGTAAGATAACTGAATAAATTCTCCGGAAAAATTTAAAGGGTTACTATTTATCAGAACTTTATTGCATAAACTCTTCCCGGTTAAATTTTATGTTAAAAAAAATTTATCCTGAAATTTTTGGTTATTTCTTTTGTCTATAATCATACAAAAGGAATAAAGGTTTTGCCTTAAATAATTAAAGAATTAATACTGGCAAAATTCCATAATTTTTATTACAATATATATTATCTGCTCACGTGCATTGATGCTTAATTTAGGAGAAAATCATGAAAAAACTCATCCCTGTTTTAATTTTATCTGTTGTAATTATTTCCGGGAAATTCATTTACCCTGAACCCCTCCCTGTAAACAGCGTAATATCCTCAGTAAAACTCTTTACCAGCAGGGCTGAAATAACAAGAACCTCTAAACTGAATCTTAAAAAAGGGATTAACACAGTTGTTATTGAAGGTCTTCCTGACAACCTATTTGACTGGTCAGTAAAGGGGACTCTGCCGGAAAAATTCAGCGGCAGAATAATGTCAATTGAAGTGTCAAAAACAGCCCTTATAGAAAAACGGCGCAAAAATATCCAGTTGATTGAAAAAAAACTTGAGGAACTGAAAGAACAGGATTCAGAACTTACTGATGATCTGGCTAATATAAAGCAGCAGGAAAATTTTCTCGATTCTGTTACAAAATTTACAGAACAGGAAGCATCAAAGGAACTTTCAACCCGGCTCCCGCAGACCTCGGTCTGGAACAATACAATGGATTACATAAGCAGCAAGAAAAAGAGCATTCTAACATCAAGAAGAAATATACATAAAAAAAGACGGGAACTGGCAAAGGAAATCCAGAAACTGGAATTCGAGCTCAGCCAGCTTGCTGGAAAAACATACTACAGCAGCTACATGCGTCTTAACAAAGCTATTGAGCAGAATACAGCTTCAATGGAAATACAGCAATATGGGAACCTTACTGACCAGTACGAGGTCCAGCAAAGATCCCTGATGGAATCACGCCCAGGCGTAGACACTGAGAAACGCCTTCTCCTGACTATTTTCTCCTCAACAGACAGTGAAGCTGATTTTTCATTAACTTACATGATACCAGACACCTACTGGCGCATGAGATACGACTTCAGAGCAAGCAGAAATAAAAATGAAATTGAGGTTATAGTCTATTCTGAAATATTCCAGAAAACAGGAGAGGACTGGAAGGGAATAAATCTGAGCCTTTCAACATGGGCTCCTGTAAGCAGTATTAATATACCTCATATCCCGTCATGGTATCTTGACGTAAGAAGGGATTATTCCGGATCCGGATCCGGATACCAGAGGGCCAAAATGGCTGAGGAATCTTTCGCAGCTGACATAATGGATTCAGAAGCCGGGCGTTCCAAAAAGGGAGCCCCCATACCTGAAACAGAAGTCAGCTCAAAAGGTCTCAGCATGGAAATTGCTTTCCCTGTAAAACAGACTATTGAGTCATCTGAAAGCTATCAGAAAAAATATTTAAAATCCTACACTGTAAAAAAAGGGGGAAGCCTTGATTTCTTTTACCAGACTGTCCCTCAAATGTCATCCAATTCATACCTTATGGCAGATATATCAAACACTACTGAGCTGCCCTGGCTTGCCGGAGAAGCGCAGATCTTTCTTGAAAACGAATTCACCGGGAAGCTTGATCTTCCGGATACACCTGTAAATGTAGAGAGAGAGCTGGTACTGGGGATTGACCCTTCAGTTAAATCAGAGAAGGAACTTGTAAAAAAATACGAGGATAAGGCGGGATTATTCGGAGGGAACAGGAAAATAGTATACTCATATAAAATAACTGTTGAAAACAGCTCAAGGGAAACCAGAAAGGTTACAGTCATCGACAGCATACCTGTTTCACGAAACTCTGATATTAAAGTTGAAACTGAAAAATCCAGCATGGAGCCGCTTTCTGATGAAGAAACAAAAAAAAGCAGCGACTACGCCAGAGGCGTAAGAAAGTATGTTCTGAATATGACTCCCGGATCTAAACAGGAAATTACATACAATACTGTTATTATTTTCAACAAAGACCTTGAAATTTCAGGATTAAAATAGGGATAAAATCATGAGAAAAACAAAAATATGATGCACACTCGTGCCGGCAATAGATGACCCGGCAGTTCTTAAAAAAATGTTCACATTCGGACTTGATGTTGCCAGGCTGAACTTCTCACACGGAACATATGAAGAACACCAGGAAAGAATAGACAGGTTCAAAAAAATCCGCGCGGAAGTTAATAAACCAGCGGCTCTTCTCCTTGATACAAAAGGCCCGGAGATACGGCTAAAAACATTTAAAAACGGAAAAATTACACTTAAACAGGGTGAGACATTTACACTCACAACAAAAGATGTTGAAGGAGATGAAAATATTGTCTCAGTCACCTATTCTGACCTGACAAAAGGCGATAGAGTTTTAATAGATGACGGCCTCATAGAACTTAAAGTGACCGGCATAAATTCTACTGACGTAGTGTGCCAGGTAATTGACGGCGGAGAAGTGAGTAACAAAAAGGGTGTGAATCTACCCGGTATTACAGTCGGGATTCCATTCTTAAGTAATGTGGACAAAGAAGATATTCTATTTGGAATAAAAAACGATTTTGACTATATTGCAGCATCATTTGTACGAAACGCTGAAGATGTTAAACAGATAAAGGCTTTCCTTGAGGAGAACAATGGAAGCTTTATAAAGGTTATCTCAAAAATAGAAAACCAGGATGGCGTTAAAAATATAGATGAAATTGTCCGGATAAGTGACGGCATAATGGTTGCCAGAGGGGATATGGGTGTTGAAATACCCTTTGAGGAGATTCCCTCCCTGCAGAAAATGATAATTTCAAGAACAGTTAATATGGGGAAACCTGTAATTACAGCCACACAGATGCTTGATTCAATGATACGCAACCCCAGGCCAACACGAGCGGAAATAACAGATGTGGCCAATGCTATTTATGACGGTACCAGCGCAATAATGCTTTCAGGTGAAACAGCAATAGGTAAATATGCTGAACAGTCAATTGCCACAATGTCAAAAATTGCAGAAAAAACTGAAACCGATATTGACTTCATAAGCAACTTCGAGAAAAGACATGGAACTATTTCAAAAAATGTTACTGATGCAATAAGTTACTCCACCTGTTCTGCGGCGCATTCACTTGACGCAGCAGCAATAATTACTATCACAAAATCGGGACACACATCCAGAATGGTATCCCGTTACAGGCCCGGATGTCCCATTATTGCCTCCACACCACTTGAAAAGGTATACCACCAGCTTGCCCTTGTCTGGGGTGTAACTCCAGTGCTCACTAAAGAAGCTGCAACTACAGATGAAATTTTCGAACAGGCTGTAGATGATGTTCTTAAAGCTGGTATGCTGAAAAACGGGGATATTGTCATAATAACAGGAGGAATCCCTGTTGGTGTAAGCGGTACAACCAACATGATAAAAATACATGTGGTTGGCGATATTCTTGTGCAGGGAAAATCTGTAAATAAACTTTCTGCAACAGGAATAGTATGTGTAATTGCAGAGAATAAATCCTCTGTTCAGGATTTTCGGGGTGGAGACATACTTGTCATAAAAAAATCAAATGATGCAATTCTACATCTGATAAAAAACGCATCTGCAGTTATTACTGAAGAGGATATGTCTGAATCCCAGGCTGCCATTGTAGCAAAAGCCCTTGATATACCGCTTTTAACAAACGCTGAAAGAGCTACTGAAATACTGACAAGCGGCATAGCAGTAAGAATTGATGGAATAAAAGGTATTGTTTTCAGCGGCCAGAATTAATAAAAGGCCGCACATCTCCTCAATGTAGAGAAAAAAGAAAAGAAGAATTTTATTTATTTCTAAAATTCTTCTTTTCTTTGACATTCCCGCATATTTTATATATATTAATAAATACAGCTCATTCCGGATTGTCGGGGATTCCAATATTTTTATTTGCACCCGCATCTTCCTGCATGAGCTCCCTGTCTTCTTTAGGAGACAAGGGTTCCAGGGAATTTTAGAGATTTACTTTTCTCTCCAGCATTCCGGGATGTACTAAAAAATTATTATTATAACCACCTTATATACAGGAGAAAGCAGTTATGGAAGGGAAAAAAGTTAAAGAAAGCAGCATCACAGTAGTACAGCAGATGACTCAGCAGGAAGCGAACCTGGCAGGTAATGTCCATGGCGGCGTTATAATGAAACTGATAGATAATACAGCAGGGATTGTAGGAGTACGCCATACAGGCGGAAATGTTGTTACTGCTTCAATTGACCGTATAGACTTTCACAGCCCTGTTTTTGTTGGGGATCTTTTAAGGGTAAGTGCAAGCGTTAATTACGTGGGAAAAACATCCATGGAAATAGGGGTACGCGTTGAAGCGGAAAATTTTGTATCAGGTGCTGTGAGGCACACAGGTTCTGCATATCTTACATTTGTGTCCCTTGATGAGAAATTCAAGCCCAGGGTAATTCCACCTATACTTCCGGAAACAGAGGATGAAAAAAGAAGAAGCTGTGAAGCGGAAGAGAGGAAAAAACTTAGGCTTATGGCTGTGGATATGGGTAAGTCAAAATGCAGCTGTTAAAATATTAAATCAGAATCTCCAATTCAGGGGAGTTTAAAACCTGTCTCCCCTGAATTATTTTATTCCTATATAAAATTATTTATTATTTCCCCGCAGCAATCTTCATAAGATTTTCAACTGTATCTTTAACAACAGCATCTGCACAGCTCCTGCAGTAAACAGAATATTTAAGGAGCGGGGGTTCAGCGACCCTGGAATTTTTTCTGATATAATCTGTCCTGAACTGAAGATAATAGCCTTCAGAGTTTTTGCCGAAACTGTAAAGAGCGGCAAATCTAGTTGTTTCATCAATCTCAAAAAGCTTTGCATCATAACCGTAAACATTTTTCTGAACAGATTTTGAATCGCCCTTTTTAAGAATAAGCTCAAGCTTGTCAGCGGAATTCATGGGATCAGCATATTTATTAGTGTAGATTGTACCATTAATAATATCCCTTTTAAGCTGGGCAATATCTGCCTTGAAAAACCTGGAATCCGACTTTGTTCCATTCTTTATTCTTTTATATTTAGGATAATATTCCACAACCTCATCTATGGTATTATCCCCGCCTTTATCTATTATCATTAACACCATTTTTTCCAGCCCGGAAAAATCACCAATAACAATTGTTGTGTTATTCTCTATTGCCTGGAGGAAAAAATAATCCCTGTTATCATCAGGTATGGGGAATAGTTTAATACGCGCGCTGTTTAAGGGGCTAACCTGTATACTCTCAAGATTTGCGTAAACCATAGTTGCAATAAATATAAAAATCACTACCAGACTTTTTTTAAAAAACTTCCTGTTCATAAACAACCTCATTTTTAATTAAGCTTTAACAGACTCTCCTGCAGCTTTGACAGAACATCTGTATACTCTTCAAGTTTCCCCTTCTCCTTCAAAATTACTTCTTCAGGAGCCTTGCTGACAAAGCTTTCATTTGAAAGCTTTGACTCAACCCTCTTAAGCTCGGAAGTTACCCTGGCAATCTCCTTCTCAAGCCTGCTTTTTTCCTTATCAACATCAATAAGCCCCTTAAGAGGCATAAAAATCTCCACATCAT
Organism: uncultured Leptospirales bacterium; assembly: GCA_964468455.1. GTDB lineage: Bacteria > Spirochaetota > UBA4802 > UBA4802 > UBA5550 > JBBAGC01. The sequence goes on from CAYYKZ010000046.1 coordinate 11,777, forward strand.
GGAGAACTGCAGAGGCATCGGTCTTTTCCGGTGTATAGTCAGCATCAACTGAAATACCTTCAACCCTGGCAAGAGCCTTAATATGAACAGCTTCCTTCTCTGCGATTTCCCCTATAACATCTGAAGATGTTTTAAACACAACATCAGCCTTTTTATCAGGGGCCACATTCATTTCACCCCTGATATTACGTATTCTGTAAATCAGTTCCTTAAAAAGCTCAGTATATTCAGATTCAGAAACAAAATTATATGCATCATTAACCTGCGGCCACTCTGAAACTATTATGTCTGGCTCACCCTGGACCTTGATTTTTTCCCATATCTCCTCTGTAATAAAGGGCATAACAGGATGAAGCATCTGCAGCCCCTTTTTAAGAACATGATAAAGCACCTGCTTAGCAGTATCTGATGAACCCTTCATTGCAGGGTCCTTTGAGTATATTCTCTGCTTAACAAGCTCCAGGTACCAGTCGCAGAACTCGTTCCACCAGAAACCGTAAAGAACATTTGCAGCCTCATTAAACCTGTATCCTTCAAGTGCGCTCTCAACAGTATTAATTGTTTCATTAAGCTTATGAAGAATCCATTTATCGAATTTCTCAAGTCTCCCTGAATCTATATCTGCAGGTTTAAAATCATCCCCCAGGTTCATAAGAATAAATCTAGTGGCATTCCATATTTTATTGCAGAAAGAACTGTAACCCTCTATCCTCTTTTCAGAAAGGATAATATCCCTCCCCTGGGCAGCAAAGGCAGTGAGCGTAAACCTGAAAGCGTCTGTGCCGTATTTATTCATCATTAT
>CAYYKZ010000047.1:0-12556 GCA_964468455.1 uncultured Leptospirales bacterium
GAATTGATGTCATGAACCTTTCCCATGTTATTAACTATTCCCTGCCGCAGGACCCGGAATCCTATATCCATCGTATTGGAAGAACAGGAAGAGCAGGGAAAAAAGGGATAGCGATTACATTTATAAGCCCGTCAGAATACAAAAAACTTCTTTATATTTCTAACATAACAAAAACAAAGATAAGAAAAGAGAAGATTCCTAAAGCATCGGAGATTGTGGAAATAAAAAAATCAAGAATCAATTCCGATCTGAACGAAATAATAAACGGCGGAAATCACAAAAACTTTATTGCAACAGCGGAAACCCTGCTAAAAGATAAAGATCCGGTTGAAACAGTTGCAGCAATTCTTAAATATGCAATGGAAAGTGAACTTGATGAAAAAAAATATAAGGATATAAGCGAAATAAAGGTTAAACCCAGAGGTACAGCACGTCTTTTTGTATCACTTGGCGAAAAAGACGGCCTTACACCAAGAAAGCTTATCAAGCTTATCAATAATGAGTCAAAGGTAAGTGCAGGGAAAATTACTGAAGTAAGGATAATGGACAGCTTTTCATTTTTAACAGTGCCTTTTGAAGAAGCCGAAATAATATTAAAGACATTTAATGAAAAATCTGACCAGGGTAAACCCCTTATTCAGAGAGCAAACCCTTCAGTGAAAACTGGAGCAAGATCATCCGGCTCAAGTTCTAAAAAAACTGCCAGACCCTCCAGGAAGCGTTAATACCCGCAGCACAGGGTTGCTGTTTTACAAAATACTACATGAAATAATTGCCTTACCGGCCGCAGACCCTCTTTATCAGACAAAGGGTGTCTGCGGTGCATCTGATGAAAAATAATCCTGTTTTTTTTTAAACTTTACCTAAAAGTAGTGGACTAAGAGCCCATTGTTATATTTATTTTAATCAGGGAATATTTTTTAATAAAAAAATATATAATTTAAAATATTTCGATTGAAAAAAAAAAGAAACTCACACATGTTACAGTCTGTTAGTATTCCTTTTTGAAAAAAATAAGAACAGACAGCTAATAATTAACCGGAGGTTACAGATGAACAAATTCTCACTAATTCCAGCATTAATACTCGCGTTTTTTTTAACCCTTTCAGGCTTTGTTTTTGCCCAGGAGGATGCGGAAAATGCGGATGAAGGCATCGTTACAGAAGAAGTTGCTGAAGAAGTTACTGATGAAGCTGCAGGTATAACCGAGCAGGATATCGCAGAAGATACAGTAGTTGAAGAAAAAGAAAAAATCTTCGAAAAAGAAGATGTTCTTGCACTCAAAGGCACTCCAAAAACTTTTACTGACGGCTATAATACTTATGTAAATGACAAGATCCAGTTTAAGCTATCTGAAGTTGATAACATTATGCAGGATAAAATCTTCTACAAAATCAACGATCAGGAAGAGCTCCTTTATGAAGGCCCATTTGCACTTAAGGATGAAGGCTCTCAGGTAATTTATTACTACAGTATTGACAAAATGGGAAATAAAGAAGAGCAGAGAAGTCTTAATGTTATTGTTGATAAAACTGCACCTGAAGTTATTGTTACAATTACAGCTCCCTTCTCTAAAACAGGGGAAAAAATCTATGCATCTGACCAGTTTAAATATGAATACACAATCTCCGCTAAAGACAATATTTCCGGCGTGGGCAGTGTAGGTTATGCTATTGAAGATGGCGAATACATGGAATACCTTAAACCATTTTCAATCAATTCCTTGAAACCTGTAAATGTAAGCGTTGCTGCTGAAGACAGAGTCGGGAACCTCACAAAGAAATATGTAACCAAACTGGTTGACGAGGATGGTAACATTCTGGCAGAAAGCATTGATGATATCGAAATAGCAGTTGATAATACAGCTCCTGCAGTTACAATAACTCCTGATAAAGAATTCTTTATGAAAGATTCAACAAAAGTTGCTTCTAAAGATTACAAATATTCAATTGCAGCTACAGATGAAGAATCAGGTGTAAAAGCTATCTATTACAGAATAAACAGCAGATCAGAATTTATTCTTTATACAGGCGCTATTCAGTTTAATACAAACGGATGGCACAAAATTGAAGCTATAGCTAAAGATAACGTAGGGAACACAAGCAAAGCAGCAGTACTTGACGTATTTGTAGATATAATCCCTGCACAAACAAATATAGATCTTATTACTGAATAGGATATCCGCTAAACAGGGATTGTAATCCGATCCCTGTTTTAATTATTTATAAAGATTATATCTTACATCTCCCGGAGATATAGAATAATCTAATCAGCTTAACCGGAGGATAGTTAAATTATGAAAAAACTATTATTACTGGGAATAACTGTTCTTTTTTTCACCTCCTGTTCAAGCACTGAACAGAAGGATTCCCCCATCGTAAAGGCCTACGGGCCTGGTGCAACCTGTATTGAAGGTGACTGTCTGGAAGGACAGGGAACAGTTAAATTTCCTCAAGGTCTTGAATATAAAGGTGATTTTAAAGAAAGTAAAGTAAACGGAAAGGGATTAATGATGTGGCCTTCAGGTTCAAAATATGACGGTGAATTCAACCAGAATATGCGTGACGGGAAAGGAACATATACCTATAATAACGGTGATGTTTATACCGGCGATTTCAAAAACAACAAAAAACATGGCCAGGGCGAGTACAAATGGAAAAACGGTGATGTATATGTTGGAGAATGGGCAGATGGTCTTGAAAACGGTACCGGCAAGTATACCTGGCAAGAAGGCGTTACCTATGAAGGTCAGTGGAAAGACGGGAAAATGAATGGAAAAGGAACAATAACCTGGCCGGATGGATCCCGAGTAAAAGGAATCTTTGAAAACAACAAACTTGTTAGTGAAGAATAATCTTATCCCCTAATAGATATTAAAAAAACCGCCTGTTCAGGGCGGTTTTTTTAATATCTGAAAATAACAGCTAAAACAATTCAGTAAATTCAACCTTGTCAATTACTCCGGTCATTTATGATATGCAATTCCTTCAGCAGTAGCTACCAGATTATCTTCTGAACCTCTTACGTCAATTTTCCAGAGACTCACCTTTTTCCCGACCTTAACAGGTATAGCCTCTCCAAAAAGCTTCTCTCCTGCCCTGGCAGATGAAACATAATTAACTGTAATATTAAGAGACATGGCCACCAATCCGGTGGAATTTGATGCAACAGCAAGAGACTGATCAATGAGTGCATAAATAATAGCACCATGAGCGCGCTCAACAGCATTCAGATATTCAGGCCTGATTGTAACCGAGCATCGGGCATAACCCTCTTTCACTTCATCAACGTTTATTCCCAGAAATTGAGCCATGGGGTCCTTCCCGACAACATCTTTGGCATAACAGACAGGATCATTGATATAATCTGACATAAATATCTCCTTTAATTTATTTTAAAGATGGATTATAGTAACCAAGCCTTACCTGAGGAAAACTCTCCCTGATATTATTTATAAGGTTCTTTATTCCAATAGAATCTTCAAACTTGAACTTTATTCCTTCAAAAAAATAATCAGGGTCAATATTCATATTTCTTGTCTGTATCATATTAACGGGAAATTGTTTCAGAAAAGTAAAAAGAGAATTAACTTCACTTTCAGCATCAGTGAATCCAGGCATAAAAAAAAGATTTATTGAAACAAAGATACCTGCATTCAGGGAAGTTTCAATAGTCTTAAGTACATCATAAAAGTTATAATTAACAGGTTTATGATATGACATATAGTATTTCTCTGTAGGTGAATTAAGACTTACCCTGATTGAATCAAGGCCAGCCTTTATCATTTCTGAAACAATTTCCGGCCTTGAGCCGTTTGTATTTATATTGATTGTTCCATCGGAAGTTTTATCCCTTACTGCAGAAACAGCTTTTACCAGATCCATCCCCCTTAACAAAGGCTCCCCTTCGCATCCCTGGCCGAAACTGGCAACGCCATTCTTTACCCTTTCAAAATGATGAAGAATAACCTGGGATATTTCTTCAACAGACGGGGAGAACTCGAGCCTGAACTGGGAAGAACTGAAACCGGAATCCCCATCCTGGAAAGATAGGCATCCTATACAATCTGCATTACATGCAGGGCTTGTCGGAACCGGCGCCTCAAAACGGCTTAGAAAAAAATTTCGGGCACAAAGACAGCTGTACTCACCGGAGCATACAGAAAGCTGCTTAACCAGTCTGTTGTCCCGATATTGCCTACTCACTTCCTTAACAGCTTTATTAAATTCATCATGATTTTCATGCAGTGCCGGATCTGAACGTACGTCAGAATCAATTCTTACAGCAGGAATATAAAAATCATCCCCCTTTAAAACAACACCTGTATATGCCCACAATGGCAATGTAACCGCATTTTTTTTTGCAGTAAAAGCAGGAAGATATGTCCTCAGATAAGCTGATGCAGGAAAAGAAGCGACAGCATTAATCTCTTCGCCATGAGGAGATCTTTTTATAGCAGCATTATTACCACCCTTCCCTGATACAGGGTAACGGTCCGGCAATGTAAAAAGATAGCTTCCATATGGGAGCTTTATTAAATCGCTTTCCTGAACCTGGACAAACCGGTTTCCAGACCTGAACATAGGGGGGTGTCCGGGAAAATCATAGACATTGCCCTTACTGTCTGAATATACCATTGAGATATCATCTGCCATTTTTTTCCTTTATTGATGCAATGCTTTTATTAATTTTTATTTCAATATGCCTTATCTTCTTTGAGACATTATACTGAGATTTTCTATATTGCCTGTAAAGTTTATCATGCCTTATATCTTTTATATCTGCTTCCTGCAGGAGGAGTTCTCTTTTCCTTGACAACTTGAGACCTTTTAAGCTTTTCCATTCACTTCTAAGCCTGTCACGTTCATTTTTCAGAAATATTATTTTATCATTCATAAAACAATCAGACGCGCCTTGATTCAAGTTTACCGGCAAATTTACTTACATTTTTTGACAGATTATTATTCTGAAACAATGCAGAAATTACAGCTATACATGTACACCCGGCATCGACAATTTCATCAATACGTTCAACAGTAATACCTCCGATAGCAACTACAGGACGATCAGCAGCAATACATATTTTTTTTAAAAGCCCCGTTCCCTCTCCTTTAAGCAGGCTTCCGGTTTTGCTTCCGGTATCAAATACCGGGCCAACAGCAATATAATCCGCTGAAGTTTTGAAAGCACTCTCTGCTTCACCAATACTGTGTGTAGACAGGCCTGAAATCATATCCTGCTTTATAATTTCCGCAGCAGACTCAGGGGGGATATCATCCTGTCCAAGATGAACACCTGACGCTTTGCTCAGTACAGCAATATCGGGCCTGTCATTAACTATAAAAACCACCTCATTATTACGGCAGATTTCTGAAACAGCATCTGCTGTTTCAAGAAATATATCTGCTGACATATTTTTCATGCGCAGCTGAATAATACCGCACCCTTCAGAAGCCATTATTTCAGCACTCTCTGCCATCAGGTTAAGAGGAACAAAAGCCGAATCAAGAATGCCGTATAAAGAATAGTCAAACTTATCAATAATAACCTGTTTTTTTATTACAGACCAGCCCCTCTGCTCCAGGTCATAAAGAGCAAACCTGATGATCTGAAAATCATTTGTTCCGGAAAAATTACCTGTTTTGGAAAACTCTTCAATTACACGCAATGCCTCACAGGCTCTTCTAAGATTAGACCGGAAAATATCCTCAAACCCGCCCCTTTTCTTTTCCGAATCTGTATCCAGAAATTTCTGAGAATCGTTTACAACAGCCCTTGAAGCAATAAGAGAACTGCCGAATACTCCTGATACCGCAGTTAAAAGATTATGGCGCATTTTTTTAAATTCTGAAGATATACTGTTTTTTATGCAGAACCTGAAAATATCCTCACAAACCCGAATCCCTTCCATGGCTCTGTTAATATTAGCATCTACCGCGATTTCAACTCCCTTCAGCATCTCAACCGCCGCCCACAAATCTGACAATTTCTATTTTATCTCCATCCTTAACATCAGTACACGAATACTTTTCCTTATGCACAATAAGCTCGTTTTTTTCAATAACAACGGATGAAGGTTCCAGTTTAAAATGTTTAATCAATTCATCAATATTTTCAATATTCAGATTATATTCTTTACCATTAACAACAAGGATCATTGTCAGCTCCATTCATAAAGAATAATTGAAGGTATTACAATAGCAGCTGTTTCACCGCGCAGATGATTGGAGCCTGCACTTACAACTATCCAGCCATTGTCTTCTGCAAGCTTAAGCTCTTCAATAGAGAATCCCCCTTCAGGCCCTATCAATAGATCAGCGGACACAGGTGAAGGCATCCCCCTGAGCAGAGTTTTTAAAGCTGTTTCACCACCTGGATGGGCAATAAGCCTTACTTCACTCCCCTGCACTGTTACTGCTGTTTTTAAATCAACAGGCATGTTAACAGCAGGCACATCAGCGCGGAGGCACTGTTTTGCGGCTTCAGAAACTATTTTATTCCATCTTTCATTCTTTTTGTCAACTTTACCTTTTATATCAGGAATTGTCCTCTCTGAAATAACAGGAGTAATTTCCGAGACTCCCGCTTCAGCACATTTCTGGAGAGCCAGCTCAAAATTCGCACCCTTAAGCAGGCACAAATAAACGTTAAGTGCTGTTGTTCCTCCTTCATAAGGAATCTCTTTCTCAATTGATGCAGAAAGATAATCACTCTGTATAGACTGGATATCTGCTTCATATCCTACACCATCAGATGTTCTTATGAAAATTTTATCTCCAGGAGAAACCCTCCTCACCTTTACAAGATGATGAAAATCATTCCCTCTGATTTTAACTACACCTTCACTTATGTCACTGCTGTTAACAAAAAACTGCGGCACCTTATTCTCCTAAAGTTTCAGGTCTGAAAATATCTTCCCTGAAAGTAACAGTTTCATCAAACCTGTGAAAGCTCAGAATTGTAACTGTGCCGCTCTTTATGTTAAGCATATCATACCTTATAGGCACTATAGATCCGCTCTTTTCCATGGTCTTTGACAGTGACATAAATTTAAAAACAACTTTGTCCCTGTCGTGAAAATCGATTCTCATGGGAATATATTTATCTTTACTGGCATAAAGTGTCACAAGCCCGTACTGACTCCCCTGAAAAACAGGGACAAGATCCAGCCTGTAACACTCCACCCCTTTTATAAGACTCTGCCCGGTAATTCTGGCATTATAATTACTCTGAAAGTCAGCATTTGAAAAATCCATGAGAGTAAAATTTGTTGAAAGAAGTGAGTCATATTTATCTATGCCCATTTTGTGGAAAAGCTTCAGAGAATGATTGCTGTAAACCCATACATCCTCACCACTCATTTTATAAAGAACTTTAAGCTCCTCCCCCCTTGATTTATTACTGAACCTGAACAGATAATCTGTACGGGTTATACTCCCCAGAAAATCAATAGTGTAGGATTTACCGTCAGGGGAAATATGCTTCATGCGTCCTCTCATCTCTCCCAGAGGGTACTGCATAATACTATCTACTCTGGCAAGAATGGCCTGAGCTGTAATTTCAACCTCACCTGTCTGGGTAAAAACAGGTGACGACAGGTTAAATAAAAGGGTTATAAAAAAAAATACGTAAACTTTCTTCATCAGGGAACATCTATCCTGATCTTTCTTCTTAAAAATAATCCGGTAAAATATGGAAGTTTTATTCTATTCTCTTCAAGCTTATACATATTTTTAAAAGTCTCAATATTTGTTTCAATAAACTCACCTGCACTGTCCTCAGGTACATCATAAAGCCCCTTAAGATGTGTTGTCAGATCAGCAAAGTTTAGATCAAAAAATTCCATATTTCCTTTAATAAAAGAAAAATCTTTCAGGTTTAAAAATGTTTTAAGATCATCTTTAAGATAATAGTCATTATGCAGCGGGAAAATCATACGCATATAATCATCATATACCCCGTCAAGATCATCATCACTGAGTACAACACCGCCCAAAAGCAGATATCCGTCAAACTCCAATGCTCTTCTGAACTCATCTACAACCGGGGCAGATTCCAGAATGTCAAAATTATCAACGCAGATAATAAAATCAGCAGCATAATAATCTATTGGTAATCGCGTAAATTCCCCGTTAACAAATCTTATTCCTTTAATATCAGGATTACTGCTGTTATCTTTTATAAATTTTTCTATTACCTTTAAAGAAGGCTCCACGACCACGAGTACAGTTTCTTTATGATCACTTATCAGATCAAGAATAAGGCTTCCGCTTCCTATACCGGCCTTTACAACAACTTTCGGCTTATATGTAGTCAGCACATCATAAATCCGTTCCTTTAAAAACTCATGCCTGAAATCAGGCTCGTAAAAAAAACCATTATTTGATTCATAAATATTAAATTCCTGAAGCTGCTTTAGTCTATTCATTCTGACATCCTGTTAGAAATAACTTATAAGTACTTTCAAAAAACTATGATTATTTTATTAAATAAAAAACTATCAATACATCAGATTTTTACTGAAAACAGGAGGACTTTTAACAGTTTTATAAGATCCCCTTGATGAAACCCTCTTTTGTATATTACTAATTTAATCTGAAGCTGATTTAATTCAATTAAAATATAACTAAATTATCTTTCATAATTAAAAAATCTGTTCTAAAAGATTTTTTTTCTCAAGAATTATTATTGACACCCCCTTGCGGGGTAAATATATATAGCAATAAATGCCTTTTGATAAAATTCTTTCCTCTTAATTAATGTAGTCTTTCGGCATATTTTATTCAGATAATTGAATAGGATAATAAAAATAATTAAATTCAGATAAATCAGGTATATTAAAAAGATCATCTACCAGTTGCGGAACGATGCACAAAAATGAGCTATTACCAATCAGGAGGATTCCCTATGACAGAGGATTCCAGCTTTTATAATTCTTACAAGGAAGAAAGAGATATTATTCTCGAATACAATCAGGTTTCCCTCGAAGATGCCTCCATAGTTAATATTCTTGATATTGGCGTAGACAATATTTCAAGAGAACAGGCGGTTTATAAAATCGTAAAAATGATTGAGGAAAAGGGTACACATCACGTAATCCCCCTTAATCCCTATAAGCTGCACAGAATAAAAACCAACTCTGATTTACGGCTTATTTCCCACAAAGCTGATATGCATATTGCCTCAGGTGCAGGAATAGGCTGGGCATCCAGATTTCTTAAAACTCCATTAAAGGAAAGAATAGGCGTATTAAGCTTTATGATGGAAATAATCCGCCTTGCTGAAATCAAGGAATATACAATTTTCCTTGTTGGCGGAAAGCCCGAGGTGGCGGAAAGAGCTTTCTTTAACATAAAAAAATCTTTCCCCAATATACGTATAGTTGGACGGCACGGCGGATACTTTGACCCGGAAAGGGAAAAATCTGTTATTGAAGCAATAAGAAAATCTGAAGCAAATATTGTTTTCGTTGGGCTTGGTTTTCCTAAAGAGGATAAGTGGATTTATAAAATTAAAAATGATTTTAAAAATGCAGTTTTTATAAGTGTCGGAGGAAGCCTTGATACCATATCCGGAGAAAAAAGAAAAGCTCCCCCATGGTTTATGGAGAAGGGTCTTGACTGGTTTTATAGAATTATTACCAGGCCCTGGCGGGTGGGAAGACTTTTAAGGGTTCTTCTTTTTTTCCTGACAGTAATGGTTAGAAGAGTATTAAAGAAATAAACAGAAGCTTTATTTAAATCAATGCGGGTAAGCTACTTTTCAAAATTCCATTTACCCGCGATTGTATTTCTGGCTATATTCAATTCTTTTCTTGTAACTTCACATCTGCCCATGGTAAAACCGGGCAGTTCAGCCTTATTATTACAGGACCTGCAGTGTAAAATGGCATTGCCGTTTTGAGTCCATTCATTTATCTCCGTGTATCTGGAGCCGCATCTTCTGCAGAAAATTACTGAAACAAACTCTCCCATGATTAAACCTTCTTAAGGGAAAATGCAACTACTGAAACATCCCTGCTACGTTCAAGTTTTCCTGTATAAGTATTAACATAATCAAGAAGACTGTCAATAATATCACAGGACTCTCCCTTCTCGTTTTCGAGAAAATTCATAATACCTGAAAGCCCCAGGATTTTTCCGTTTCTATTTTTTATTTCCGGCAGACTCCTTGAAAGAACAACAAACCTGTCCCCGGGTTTAAGCTTTATTGAAACAGGAATCGCATGAAAATCATCATCTCCTACATATCCGCTGGATCGGTCCTTAAATCTCAAATACCTGGCTTTGCCGTCACGTATCAGTACAGGACATGCATCACCCGCATTTACATATTCAATCAATCCGCTGTCAAAATTAATATCAGCGATGAATAAAGAAAAACCGGAGCTTCCGATTACCTCCCCGGTATGTATGCTGCTGATTTTTTTTATAATTTCATCAGCTTTATGGGAACCTATTTCAACAAGAACCCTTAATATCCCGGAAAAAGTAGATGCTCTCAAGGCTCCGGGAATCCCCTTCTGTTCCAGGTTACCCATGGCAAGCAGGGCAGATCCCTTCCTGTACTCCTTGAAAAAATGGAATCCTCCCCCTACCTCCCTGGCAGGCAATGACCTGGCTGCAACAGTGTACTGATCCTGAAATTGCCCTATAACAGGAGTAAGTGTATCCTGAATAGATTTTGCAGCTGTCAGCTCACTGGTTATTCTCTCTTCCTCAATAGCTCTCTGAAAAAAAATAGCATTCTGGACTGCCAGGGCAGCCTGATTTGAAAATACCCGGAACAGATTCATATCATCTTCATCAAATCCCTGGCCTGCAACAGGATTTATTGCCTGAATAACGCCGATGAGTTTACCTTTAAAAAGAAGAGGAGAGCAGATAATTGAACGTGTAACAAAACCGGTATTCATGTCGTACATGGACTCAAACCTGGGATCATTATATACATCATTCACAATCACAGGTTTTCTGTTCTGTGCCACCCAGCCCGCAATTCCCTGTCCAAGCTTTACCCTGTACTTTTCCTTAAGCTCTTCACCAGCATCGCCAAGGGCTACCTTAAAAACAAGTTCATTTGAGGTATCATCAAAAAGGAGAAGTGAACTGGTTTCAGTGGCCATAATATCTTTAATCATCTCCATAATAATGGAGAGAAGACGGCTTATATTAAGAGTTGAATTAATAATGCCGTTTATTTCAACAAGTTTAGACAGGTTTTCGACCTGCCTTTCAAGAACTTCAAGTTTATCAGAATTATTTGTTCCGTTCATTGATTAAACATATAAATATGATTAACCAATGTCAATAATATTTTAGAGAACAACATATAAGTTAAGTCAGTGCCGGACCCTTAACTTATATATATGGAAGAAGGTGCTGTAAAAAACCCGCCGTCATAGACGGCGGGTTTTTGAAAATTTCATTATTACACTAAAAAACTTCAGGATAAATCCGGTATTACACTTCCAGTTCCGATGCGGCCCTTATAAAGTCTTTGAAAAGGGGATGAGGGTTTACAGGCTTGGATTTAAATTCCGGATGATATTGAGTTGCAATAAACCAGGGGTGATCAGCTATTTCTACTGTTTCTACAAGATTATTTCTCGGATATACCCCGCCAACCTTCATGCCGTTTTCTTCAAAAACTGTTCTGTATTTCATTGTAAATTCAAACCTGTGCCTGTGCCTTTCCATTACAGATTCCTTGCCGTAAATCTCTCTTATTCTGGTTCCGGGAACAAACTCGCAGTGATAAGCTCCCAACCTCATGGTGCCCCCCTTTTCAACAATTATTTCCTGCTCCTCAAGAAGGGAAATAACCTTGTGAGGTGACTCCTGATCAAACTCTGTTGAATTAGCATCTGTTAATCCGCATACATTTCTAGCGAATTCTATAACTGCACACTGCATCCCCAGGCATATCCCGAAAAATGGAATTTTTTCTGTTCTCGCATACTGTATTGTCCGTATTTTACCTTCAATTCCCCTGTTGCCGAATCCTCCGGGTACAAGGACACCGTGAACGCCTTCCAGAAACTCTTTCATGGAAGAAGCACCGCAATTTTCCAGCTCCTCAGAATCAATCCGTATTATTTCCAGTTCAACCTCATTGGACACTGCTCCATGCATAAGAGCCTCATATATAGACCTGTAGGCATCCTGAAGCTGAATATATTTCCCCACAACCGCTATTTTAACCTTCTTTTTAGGGTTACGCTGGGATTTAATAAACCTGTCCCATTTGTTTAATTTTATTTCACCTGCAGGCAGATTGAAATGTTCAAGTGTAATCATATCAAAACTATTGCGCTGAAACATATATGGAATTTCATAGATTGATCCATGCACATCTTCCGCTGAAATTACATTCTGTTCAGAAACATTACAGAAAGAGGCGATTTTGCTTTTCATCTCATCGTTCAAGGGCCTGTCAACCCTGGCAAGAAGAACATCCGGAATAATTCCAAGCTGCATAAGCTCCTTTACCGAATGCTGAGTGGGCTTTGTTTTTTGTTCCCCTGCTACAGTAATAGAAGGAACAAGTGTAAGAT
>CAYYKZ010000048.1:0-12508 GCA_964468455.1 uncultured Leptospirales bacterium
TCTTGAATATGATGATGTTATGAACTCCCAGAGAGAATATATCTATGCTGAGAGAAATCTTATTCTTGAAGGAGCGGATATTTCAGATAAAATTAAAGGATATTTTAACGATGCAGTGTTTAACAGGGTCGACTATTTTTCTAATGGAGAAAGGCATCCGGAACAGTGGGATCTTGAAGGCCTTAAGGAATGGATAAAACATAAATTCCTTGTTGATGTTGATTTTAATGAAATCAATCCACTTGAACTTTCATTTGATGATTTTGTCAATAAACTGACCGGGGTTCTTCTGAGTAATTACGTCAAAAAAGAGGATACCAACGGGGCAGAGAATATGCGGATAGTTGAAAGGCTTATTTCCCTGCAGGTCATTGATAATAAGTGGCGTGATCACCTTCTGGCAATGGATCAGCTCAGGGATGGAATATGGGCTGTAGGTTATGGTGAAAAAAATCCTCTTGTTGAATACAAGCTGGAAGGCTCAAGACTTTTTGGTGAAATGATGAGTAATCTGAAAGAAGAGATTCTTGAGTACATGATGAAAGTGGAAATACGCAAGGTTGAGGAAGAGGAGCCACGCAGTTTTGTCCAGGGGGGTGATGAATTCCATCCTGAAGTTGAGCAGTTTGGAACTGGCGGAATCCCATTTCAGGGAGGCGGAGCAAAAAAAGCTCAAAAAAGCGACAAGCCTGTTGAAGGAAGCGTAAAAAGAAAAAAAACCAGAAGAAGCAGAAGGTAATATATATGTCCGGCACATTGATGAAAAGCGTATCCGGAATCAGAGGAATTGTGGGTGATAGTTTTACTCCTGAATTAATATGTAAGGCTGCACCTGCATTTGCAAAATACGCAGGAGGAGGAACAGTTATTGTGGGCCGTGATTCAAGACCCACCGGGGAAGCCATTTCCATGAATATTGTTTCTTCTCTGATGCTTGCCGGATGTAATGTTATTGATATAGGAATAGTTCCAACTCCAACTGTTCAGATAATGGTTGAAGAGCTTGGAGCATCAGCAGGAATTGTTGTGTCAGCATCTCACAATCCTGTTGAATGGAATGCCCTTAAGCTTATAAACAGGGAGGGGACATTTCTTTTCCCCGCAGAGGTTAAACGATTTTTTGCTCTTATGGAAAATCAGGTACCTTTTAAAAAATGGGATAAAATAGGAACCCTTTCAGTTAATAAAGATGCATCTGATATTCATATAAAAAAAATTCTCAAGAGTATAAATGTAAAAAAGGTTCAAAAAAGAAAATTTCACGTTGTACTGGATTCTGTAAATGGTGCTGGATCGATTATTACACCAAAACTTCTTGAAAAGCTGGGATGTAAGGTTACAGCTATAAACTGCACACCGGACGGTCTTTTCCCGCGTGGTGCGGAGCCTTTACCTGAAAATCTTGAAATGCTTTCTAAAGCTGTGATTAAATATAAAGCAGATATAGGTTTTGCTCAGGATCCTGACGCTGATAGACTTGCCATTGTTGATAACTTAGGGAGGCCCCTGGGAGAGGAGTATACAATTACTCTTGTCGCTGATCACCTGCTGTCAAAGGAAAAGGGAAGGGTTGTTGTTAATCTTTCAACAACAAGAGCGGTTGAAGACATTGCCTCTAAGCATAAGGTTCTATTTACCCGTACTAAGGTCGGAGAAATAAATGTAGTTGAAAGTATGAAAAAAAAGGGCGCCCGTATAGGGGGCGAAGGTAATGGAGGAGTAATATCTCCGGAAATACATCTGGGAAGAGACAGTCTGGCAGGTATTGCCTATATTCTTGAAATGATGTCAGAAAGGGGACTTTCTATATCCGATATAATGAAAACCATGCCTCAATATTTTATGAAAAAAGGTAAATTGAAGCTTAAAGAGAGCACTAATGTTTCTGAAATAGTTGATAATATCATGAATACGTATAAATATGAAAAAATTTCACAGATTGATGGGCTGAGAATAGATTTCAATAAATCACCTGAGTTTAAAAACGGATGGGTTCATTTAAGGGCTTCAAATACTGAGCCGGTTTTCCGTATTATCGCAGAATCTGACTCGCCTGAAAAAACTGAAAATATTTACAGACTCTTTTCAAAAATTATAAGATAGGAAATCAGGCTAAGAATAATAAGGATTAAACCTTCAAGCTTTGAAAGAACCATGCCCGTACGTAGAAAAACGAGCATAATAAGTGACATGATACACAGAATAGCCATGGATATAAGCGCATCAGGGCTTACTGTAAGTGTGCTTAAAACACCAGCCAGTCCCAGAACTCCAAGTATATTAAATATGTTGCTCCCGATAAGATTACCTGCTGAAAGTCCATGTTTACCTTTTAAAACTGCTGCAAGAGATGTGGCCATTTCCGGAGCAGATGTTCCAAAGGCGACGATTGTTACCCCTATAATCCATTCAGAAAGGCCTATAATTCTTGCAATATAAACGGAAGATTCAACGAGGTAGTGTCCGCCTGCTATTACAAAAGCTGTGCTTAAAGGAAGAATAAAGAAATCAACTGTTCTCGCTTTTTCATGGGATTCAATTTCCTCAACCGGTTCTTTTTTGACAAAAAGAAATATAAGATATAAGCATATCAGAATAATAAATACAAAAGCTTCAATCTTGCTTAAAGTGTAATCTCTGAAAAAAAACAGAAGCAGAAGTGATATACCCACCATAAAAGCACCATCGCGGTATATCATTTTCCTGGTTGATTTAACTGCAGTGAATAGAGCAACAAAACCAAGTATAAAACCGGTATTAAAGATATTGGATCCAACTATATTGCCTACGGATATTGCTGACTGATTTTTAAGAGCAGCATTTACAGTTACAGCAAATTCCGGAGCAGATGTTCCGAATGCAACAATAGTAAGGCCCACAACAAGGTCGGAAACGCCGTATTTCATTGCAATACGGCTTGCTGAATCCACCAGATAATCTGCACCTTTCCATAGAAGAATAATTGATATGAAAAGAATAATTATATTGATAAACATATCAATGAGGGGATTACCTGTAACTACCATTAAACTTTCTCCACGTTTCCGCTTTTAAGGGATCTGTATGCTGCATCTACAAGTTTAAGCTCTAATCCTATTCTTTCAAGAGACGGGTTCCATGGGCGGTCTTCCATGTAATCTTTAATGAAAGTTATATCCATCTTTTTGAATCCCAGGAAGTCTGATAAATCAGGGAAAAACTTTTTCTTTTTAGATCCTGAAACAGATGTGAAAAGTCCGTTACTTTCAAATGTAATAACTCCATCTGTGCCGTAAATTTTTGAAAGGGAGATCCCCTTGAATCGGTTTGGGATTCTCCAGGAATGGAGAAGTTTCCCCACAGTTCCATTTTTAAACTTTACTGAAAGTACAATTGTATCTTCGAAAGGTACTGTAGTTGGATAGTCTACATCCGGCCTGACTGCAAATACACTTACCGGATCGCTCTGAGCAAGAGAAACAAGAAGATTTACCCAGTGTACACCGCCTTCAAGAAGAGCACCGCCACCCATAAGGTCTGCATCGCTTCTCCAGCCTGAAATTGTATCTTTGTTATGTTTATTTAATTCGATGATAAGGGGTTTGCCAATGTAGCCGTTGTTAATGCTGTCTGTAATTTTTTTTATAAAACCTTTGTACTGATAATTTTCTGCTACTGTACATCGTACGTTATATTTCTTTACAGCTGCAGTAATTTTTTTATATTCAGCGAGATTTCTAGCTACAGGTTTTTCTATGATAATATCTTTACCGCTTTTTGCTGCAGCACACGCTAAATCAGCATGATATGCATGGGGAGTTGTAATGTAAACAATATCAACATCATCACTGTCAAGCAGATGATCAAGCTCCGGAAAAGACCTTGTTCCATTGAATTTTGTTTTGAACTCCAGAGATTTTGAAGGATCCCTGTCAAAAAAGGAAAGGCTTATATTTTTATAAGCCTTTCTTAATATTGAAGCATGTTTGAAAGCAATGTTACCGCAGCCAACAAAACAAATACCAGGATAATTTCTGGACATATATATTTCCTTTGAATTAATTATTGTATAATAATCAGCATCCGGAACAGCTGCTGCAGCCGTCTCCACATCCGCCCTGATTAAGGCCGAATTCAAGTTCTTCAGGTGTGGCTTCGCGAATAGCAATTACTTCTACATCAAAATTCAGAGTTTCACCTGCAAGAGGATGATTGGCATCAAGTGTTACTTCTTTATCATTCATATCTACAACTGTTAATATCTGAAGCCCGTTGCCGTCATGAGCCTGTAACTGCATTCCAACCTGTAAATTCGGTAAATGAGCAAGCTGCTCTTTTTCAATTACTTTAACAAGTTCATCGTGCCTTACGCCATAGGCATTTTCAGGTTCAATAACTGCGTTAAATTTGTCACCCACATTTTTGCCAAGAAGTTCAGCTTCAAGACCGGGTATAATCTGGCCGGAGCCATGAATATAAGCAAGCGGAGCATGATTTGCGGACGAATCAATCATCTCTCCAGCATTATTTGTAAGTGTATATTCGAAGGTTACCACCCTGTTTTCTTCTACTGTAAGCATGAGAATACCTCTTTTTTTTGAAATATTACGCTATTCAAAGTTACATTGATTGAAAAAATGGTAAAAATAGCGAAACTAACCAATAACACAGATATATGAAATAATACAAGAAAATAATATAAAAAAAAATCAAGGTTAATCTTAATTTTGTTCACTAATATTTGATATTATTAAGTGATTATTGTAATGGAAAGGACTTTTTCGTGGAAGTGTCAGTAAAATTGTGGACATTTTAGCTTACCTTTTTTAACAAAACAATATACCAATGGAGATAAGATTAATGCCACAAATCAATAAAGCCGGATACAGACTGGAATTATACTACAAGCACACTGATCCCAGAGGAGGAGCGGTAATCAGACGCTTTAAAGCCCTGGGATATGAAGTTGAATCTGTTTTAATTACAGATAATTACCTGATTAATGCAGAACTCGATTTTAACGAAATCACTTCAGTTGCGGAAATGCTTCATCAGCCTGTAACTCAGGGCTATTGTATCAATGAACCCTATACACCTGATGATTTTAATTTCTGCATGGAAATTGGTTATCTTCCGGGAGTTACAGATAATATAGCTCATACAGTGAGGGAATCAATTGAAGATCTTCTTAAAAAGAAAATGGATCATGAAAAATCTGTTTTTTATACATCCACATATTTTTTTAAGAGCAATGCAGATAATAATGAGCAGAATCGGATTGGGAGGGAACTCTATAACCCGCTTATCCAGAGAATTAAAATTTATACAAAAAATGAATATATAAAAAACAGGGGAATGGGTTATGAAATTCCTGTTGTAACAATAACTGAAAAACCTGTTGCAGATTCTGTTGATCTTAATCTGTCCGATGATGACCTAATGCTTCTGGCTAAGGACGGTATAGAAAACAACGATGGTACCCGTAGAGGCCCTCTTGCCCTTGATATGGCGTCAATGCATGTAATTAAGGATTATTTTACAAACAGGGAAAAGAGACCACCCAGGGATATTGAACTTGAATCAATAGCTCAGACATGGAGTGAACACTGCAAACATACAATATTTGCTTCTGCAATTGATGAGGATGTTCCTGAAGGAATTTACAGGAGATATATAAAAGAGGCAACAGTTAAAATCAGAAAAGATAAAGGTGATAAAGATTTCTGCCTCTCTGTTTTTACTGATAATTCCGGCGGTATCGAGTTTGACGAAAACTATATTGTATCAGATAAGGTGGAAACTCACAACAGCCCCAGCGCCCTTGATCCATTCGGGGGAGCAATAACAGGGATTGTTGGTGTAAACAGGGATTCTATGGGATTCGGCATGGGTGCAAAACCTGTTGCAAACAGATATGGCTTCTGTTTTGCTGATCCTTCTGACAACACTCCTCTATATAAAAATAAAAGTCATGATTCAGTAATGCTTCCTCCAAGAAGAATAATGGAAGGAGTTATACAGGGAGTTAATGCCGGGGGGAATACTTCCGGAATCCCAACGCCGCAGGGTTTTGTATTTTTTGACGACAGGTATAAAGGAAAGCCTCTGGTTTTTGTAGGGACTGTGGGGCTTATGCCTAAAGTTGTTGGTGGAAAATCTTCTGTATATAAAAAAGCTATGCCTGGCGATTTAATTGTAATGGCCGGCGGCAGAGTAGGTCGTGATGGTATACACGGGGCTACTTTTTCATCTGAAGCTCTTACATCAGGAAGTCCTGCAACAGCTGTTCAGATTGGAGACCCCATAACCCAGAAGAAAATGTCAGATGCTATAATAAAAGAAGCCAGGGACATGGGGCTTTATAACTCAATTACTGATAACGGAGCAGGAGGTCTTTCCTGTTCCGTTGCGGAAATGGCAAGAGAATGCGGGGGTTTTGTTGTTGATCTGGAAAAAATTCCGCTCAAGTATCCGGGCTTATCACCCTGGCAGATCTGGGTAAGTGAATCCCAGGAGAGAATGACGCTTTCTGTCCCGCAAGAGAAAATTGATGCTTTTATAGATCTTATGAAAAAAAGAGGAGTGGAAGCTTCTGTGATAGGAACATTCAATTCAACAGATAGGGGAATTGTATTATTAAATGGAGAGGAAATTTTTAACCTGGATATGAATTTTCTTCATGACGGGCTTCCGAAGAAAGAACTTAAGACATCCCCTTTCCCATCAGCTCTGAAAAAAATAGAATTTGATGAGCCTGCTGATTACAATTCCATATTGAAAAAAATGCTTTCAGCACTTAATATATGCAGCTTCGAATTTATTACATCTCAATATGATCATGAAGTTCAGGCCGGGTCGGTAATAAAGCCTTTACAGGGCGCTGGCCGGGTTAATTCTAATGTTACAGTGATTAAGCCGCTCTTTAATTCATGGAAAGGTGTTGTTTTATCTCAGGGTTTTTATCCTTCCTACAGCGAGCTTGATCCATATTTAATGGCAGCCTGTTCAATTGATACTGCTGTAAGGAATGCAGTGTCTGCAGGATGTCCGCTGGATCATCTTGCTATACTTGACAATTTCTGCTGGTGTGATTCAAATAATTCAGAAAGGTTATGGCAGCTCAAAAGAGCGGCACAGGCGTGTTATGATTTTGCGGTTTCTTATGGAACTCCATATATTTCCGGAAAGGACAGCATGTTTAATGATTTCAGCGGGTATGATGAAAATTTCAAAGAAGTTAAAATTTCCATCCCGCCTACACTTCTGATTTCTTCTATCGGAGTTATACAGGATGTAAAAAAGGCACAGACTATTGATTTCAAGTTCAGTGATGATTTAGTATACATCATAGGCTTAACCGGGGCTGAAACCGGAGGAAGCGAGTATTCATCCCTTCTGGGGGATTTAAATAAAGTAAAAGATTTTACAACAGGTAATGTCCCTGGTGTAAATGCGGAACTTTTTAAAAAAATATACTATGCAATGGAGAAAGCTATCAGCTGCGAAGCGGTTGCATCATGTATCAGTATTGAACGGGGAGGGCTAGGTATTGCTGCTGCTAAATCAGCAATAGCCGGAATGCTTGGAGCAGAACTTGACATATCTTTATTGCCCGGTGATGAGGGTATAAGACAGGACTACAGAATTTTTTCTGAATCACAGGGCCGGTTTCTTGTGTCTGTAAGCCCGGAAAAGAAAGGCCTGTTTGAATCATGTTTCGAAGGTCTTCCCTTTAAACTTATAGGTAATGTTAGAAAGGACAATAAATTTATAATTACTGGTGATGAGGGCAATACCCTTGTAGACACAACCATTGATGAATTGAACCTGAGCTACAGGGAAACATTTAAGGATTTCTAAGGAACAGTAAAAATGACAAAAGTGAAAGCACTTATACTTACAGGTTATGGCATAAACTGTGAAGAGGAAACAGCTTATGCCTTTGAAAAAGGTGGGGCATCCCCGCAAATAATTCATATAAATGATCTGATTGAAAACAAAAATCTTTTAAAAAATTTCAACATTCTTGTTTTTCCGGGCGGGTTTTCCTATGGAGATGACACAGGGAGCGGAAGAGCTCTGGCCAACAGAATTAAAAATAATTTTCTTGATGAATTAAAAGAGTTTGTTGAAAGAGATACTCTGGTTCTGGGAATATGCAACGGTTTTCAGGTTCTTGTAAACCTGGGGATACTTCCCCTCCTGGAAGGGAATGTGGGGAAAGCCGAGGTTTCACTTGAGCATAACAGCAGCAACAGGTATCAGTGTCGATGGGTTTATCTGAACGTGGAAAAGAACTCACCTTCTGTATTTACCCGTAATATTGCCGGCATGTACATTCCTGTAGCTCATGGAGAAGGGAATTTTTATGCACCTGATGAAACTCTGGCGCGAATTGAAGATTTAAAACTTGTAACTATGCGCTATGTGACAGCGGAAGGGGAATCTGCATCAGGTGAATTTCCCTTTAACCCTAATGGTTCAATGAATGATATTGCATCAATATGCAGTAAAAACGGAAGAATTATGGGTATGATGCCTCATCCTGAAAGGGGTATGTTTTTTACACAGCGATATGACTGGACTCTTCTTAAGGAAAAGTACAGACGTGCAGGTGTGGATATGCCTGAAGAAAGCGACGGCATGAAAATTTTTACTAATGCAGTTGATTATTTTAAATAAATCAGATTCTTTATAACTAGAGCAGTTAAATAATAAAAAATATTATTGTTAATAAAAATGAAATAATTAGAATGAATAAAGTCCTCTGAGGGGGATTCAAGAGTCATTCCGGTTGCCGGGATTGAACCTTAAATTTTTTATGACAGGTGAACTATGAAATTAAAAATATTTGCTCTCATAATATCTTCTCTGTTTTTTTCATCCTGCTCATACTGGAATGTTACTTCACTTAACCCTAAAAAAATTGCAGAAATACCAAATGGGGAGGAAGCAGGGCAGATCCAGATAGTTAAAGACGAGTATGCACTTAACGAACTTTCTTTCCGTATCGAGGTTTTCAGAAATAATATTATTACTGCTGATAATTCTCTTAAACGTGTCCAGGTTATGGACATGAACGGGAAACCGGAAATAATAATAGGATCTCTTTCCGGTGTTGAAAAAAATAATTATAAAACATCTTCATTCAATTTCGGTGTAATCGGGTCATTAACTCAGGATTATGACAGCAATATTTATATTCAAAACAGGCTTCAATCCAGAGGGAGCGGGGCATATAGTTCCGGGTTTTCCCCTTCTTATATACTTGTCTTTAATGATGATGGAGAGCTGCAGTATACCATGGGTAAAACAGGAACACCTGATATCCCTTTTTTCTATATTGAAAAATTATTTGTAGATTCCAATGACAGACTTTTTGTTATATCCAGGTCGTTTAACACCTGGGAACTGTACAGGTTTAACAAAAGAAAAAGAGATAAGTATATTGATTTCTCTAAACTCGAATTTAAAGAAAAAGAAAATAATGATAATTATGAAGGAAAAATTGAAAATCTTGAGATCCTGAAAAATGGAGAAAAAATTCTCCTTTCAGTTGCCTACTATCACGATGTGAGATTCAAGTATAGAAAAATATACGAATACTCTCTTGATAATGATAAAATAACCAGAGAAATTGTGTCAATTCAGGATCCTAAAAATGTATTGTTTAAAGTTGTTGATGACAAAATACTTTATTTCTGGAATATAGAAGGTAAAAATGTCAAGTTTATGATCAGAAATATTGAAGGGAATGTCTTAAATAACATCAAACTCGATTTTGATAATAAAAATTATTTTTCTAAAATTACATCAAATGGTGACGGTAAATTTTACTCATACCATGTTTCAAATGATTCAATAATAATCTATGAGTGGGAGTAGTCTGTGAAAGTTGTAACAGCTGAACAGATGAGGCAGATTGATAAAACTTCAATAGAGGATTACTCAATTCCCGGCTATGTTTTAATGAATAACGCGGGGAAAAGTATTTCAGACTTTATTGCTGATAAATTTCCCGGTAAAAAAATAAATGTATTTTGCGGAAAAGGAAATAATGGCGGTGATGGCTTTGCAGCAGCTTTTTATCTTAAAAATAGCGGGTTTAATGTTGAGCTTTACCTTGCAGGATATAAAAAAGATGTTTCACCCGCATCTGCTCTTTTTCTGAAGATCTGTGAGAAATCCGGGATTTCTATATACGAGACAGGCGAAGATGATAATCCGGGATTTAATTCAGATGAAGAAATAGTAATAATTGACGCGGTAACCGGAACAGGTTTTATTGGCAAACCTTCAGGCACAGTACTTAAATTTATAAATATAATAAACAGCTCTGACTCTATTGTTATCGCTGCTGACATTCCCTCCGGCCTTACATCTGATGGAGAAATACCGCAGGGGCCTGCTGTATATGCTGATTATACAATCACCATGGGGCTCCCGAAAATTTCTCTGGTAACATATCCCTGCGCGGAATATTGCGGGAACGTTTATGCTGCAGATATAGGCTTTCCTGCGGAGTTGACTGAATCATCAGATATTAAGATTTCCCTTGCAGATGAATTAATAATAAAGAATCTCCCACAGGGTTTCGGCATTGACGCTTATAAGGGGCAAAGGGGTCATACTCTTATTATTGGCGGGTTCAGCGGAATGGAAGGAGCTGCGCTTTTAACTGCTTCAGCACTTTTCAGAACCGGTACAGGACTGGCAACACTCCTTACAGATTGTGAAGCAAGGCAAATAATAGCAGGCAAAGTACCTGAGCTCATGACCATTTCATTTCCGGATATTCCTGAAAAAAGCAGAATTGCAGAACTTATAAATGTTGAGAAATATTCCTCTCTTATTATGGGGCCGGGCATGGGGAGAACCGGTTATGCATCAATGATATTCACTATAGTACTTGATAATCTGCCTTATACAAAAATAAAAAAAGTTCTTATTGATGGGGACGGACTATATCATCTGTCAATATACCTGAAAGAAAAAAAACTCCCTGAAAACATTCAATTTATTATAACTCCGCATTTTATGGAAGCATCAGGAATATCCGGGCAACCATTGGATGAAATAAAAGCTTCAAGACTCGCAGCATGCAGCAATATAGCTTTATACTCAAAAACAGTATGTCTTCTTAAAGGTCCGGGTTCTATTATTTCTGATGGTGAATATTCTATAATAAATACTACAGGGAATCCTGCTCTTGCCACAGCCGGTTCAGGAGATGTATTGTCAGGTATTATTGGTTCATTTATGAATATGGATATACCTGTAATAGAGGCGGGTGCGGCAGGTATGTATATTCATGGGCTTTGTGCTGATATTTATCTTTCCGGAAATCCTCAATATACAATGAAGGCAGGAGATATAATAGATAATATACGTGAGGCTTTGAAAATTGCGCTTTATTAATCCGGGGGTGCTAGTTTATGGAACAATATGAACCTCCATGCGATGAATGCGGCGGCAGGTGCTGTGATTATGTGGCAATAGAATTAAATAAGCCGGGTAATAAATCTGATTATGATCATATCAGATGGTATCTTGTGCATGAAAATGTATCTGTCTTTATTGATCATGAAAAGAAATGGTATGTTCAGTTTGTAACTTTATGTACAAAGAAAGACGGTAATAACAGGTGCATTATTTATCCTTCCCGGCCAAAAATATGCTCCGGTCATGGGAATGCTGAAGGGGAGTGCGAATATTATTCGTCCCCCTATCTGGAATATTTTTCAAATGAATCTGACTTTGAACAATACCTTAAAAGAAAAAAAATAGACTGGAAATTTAAACGGTAAAGACCGGAATTTTTCCGCAAATACTACCTTCTAATAGCCTCTTGTAAGTCAAGAAATTCTGAAAATATACCGATTTTATAGGTATGAAGATATCAAAGATACTCATAATTCTTTCACTTTTAACTGTTCCTGCAATTATTGTTCCTTTAGGGGCAAAGATTGTTGAGTCTGCAGGTGACCCCATCGAGGAATCGTATATAATAAACAACCTTGAAATTGAAACATCTATTGTACCTTCTCCCGAAATGGAAGAGGAAGCTTTGGGAGAAATAATTTTTGATGATGATTTCAGAGGATCTCCTCTTGAAAAATCAGAAAAACCTGATGATTATATCAATTCCCTGAAACAAAAAGATAAAAGATGGCATCTTACAAAATACACAGTAAAAAAGAATGAGTCTCTCTGGTCCATAGCAGGAAAATTTAATATTTCACACACAATGCTGATTAAAGTTAATAATATTTCAAATCCTGATATGATAAAAGCCGGAATTGAAATAAATGTCCCTTCCCGTGATGGAGTTGTTTATAAAATCAAACCTGGAGATACTCTAAGTGAAATAGCTGCTTTATACAGAACAGATAGCAGAAAAATATCCAGTCACAATAATATAAAAAATGGCCGGATTATTGCAGGAAAAACAATTTTTATACCAGGGGCTGTTGAAGTTAATACACATGTTCCTGAAAAAGGGAACCGCTCTACTCATCAAAGCAGTCAT
>CAYYKZ010000049.1:0-12479 GCA_964468455.1 uncultured Leptospirales bacterium
TTCTGGGTGACAGGGATGTGCCCTGTGAGAGTTACTATGGAGTCCAGACACGTAGAGGAATTGAAAATTTTAATATCTCCGGAGTTACCCTGAATTTTTTCCCCCTCCTTATTGATGCTCTGGCAATGGTTAAGGAAGCAGCTGCTGAAACAAATTTTGATTTAAAGCTTATTAACAGGCCTCTTCGTGATGCTATTGTAAGGGCGTGTAATGAGATTAAAAACGGAAAGTTCCATAACCATTTTATTGTAGATATGATTCAGGGTGGCGCTGGAACATCTACCAATATGAATGCAAACGAAGTGATTGCAAACAGGGCCCTGGAGATTCTTGGGCATGTAAAGGGTGAGTACCAGTACTGTCATCCGAATAACCATGTAAACCTTTCACAGTCCACAAATGACGCTTATCCTACGGCTGTAAAGATTGCACTGTTTAATAGTAACAAAACTCTGGTTCATGTGCTGAGAGGCCTTATTGAGTCCTTTGAGAAAAAGGGGAGGGACTTTGCCCATATTATTAAAATGGGGCGTACCCAGCTGCAGGATGCGGTTCCTATGACACTGGGGCAGGCTTTTGAAGCATATGCTGTTACCCTGGGAGAGGAGATTGAACGGCTTAACCAGAATGCCCGTCTGTTCCTTGAGGTAAACATGGGCGCAACCGCAATTGGTACAGGTATTAACTCTGAACCTGAATATTCAGAGAGGGTGGTGAAGCATCTTGCCCGTATTACCGGCCTTGATATTGTGCTTGCTTTCAATCTGGTTGAGGCTACCCAGGATACCGGTTCTTTTGTTATATATTCATCAGCTGTAAAGCGTTTAGCTGTTAAGCTTTCAAAGATCTGCAATGATTTGCGTCTGCTCTCTTCAGGGCCGCGTACAGGGATTAATGAGATTAACCTTCCGCCAATGCAGCCCGGTTCTTCAATTATGCCGGGTAAGGTTAACCCGGTTATTCCTGAGGTAGTAAACCAGATTGCTTTTAAGGTTATCGGCAATGATTTAACTGTAACAATGGCGGCAGAGGGGGGACAGCTGGAGCTTAATGTGTTTGAGCCCGTTATTGTACAGAGCCTGTTTGAGTCAATTGAGATGCTTAAAAACGGTATGAATACACTTCGATACCGCTGTATTGATGGAATTACCGCGAACGAGGATCGCTGCCGTGAACTTGTATACAACAGTATTGGCCTGGTAACTGCTTTGAACCCGGTTCTGGGTTACGAAACTTCTACCGAACTGGCAAAGGAGGCACTTTCTTGCAACAGAAGCGTTTATGATCTGGTTCTTGAAAAAAAACTGCTTACAAGGAAGGAGCTTGATTTAATTCTTGCTCCGGAAAATATGATTAAACCGGGGAAAATGAAATTTAAACAAAAGAAAAAGGATCGCAGAAATTTATAATAGAGATTATCCCGGATATTCCTTGACTTTGTTTATATGAATCCCGATAAAATCTGTTAACTTATTCTATATTAATAACAGTATAATGATATTATATGTCCGCTTATATACAGGAGGTTTTCCTTATGGCTAATAAAAAATTTACCTGGCATGCCGGAGTCGGGCCGGTTTATGTGATTTTAATATTTCTATTAACTGCTGGTGCACTTTATCTCGAAAAACTTGATTATTTATCTTCAGGTGTAATACCTCTAATGAAAGTTCCCCTCCTTGTCATTGGTATTATTTCAATTACTGCAGGAGTAGTTTTGTGGACAGGGGCTGTGTTTGTTGAAAAGATTAATAGTAAAGTTGGAGATAATAAACTTGTAACAACCGGCGCCTACGCATGGGTACGCAATCCAATATATTCTGCCATTTCAATTGTGCTGACCGGAATACTCTGCCTGCAAAATAATATTTTTCTTCTGGTAATTCCTTTCATATACTGGTTATTATTAAGCATAATTGTCAAAAAAGAGGAAACTGTTCTTGAGAAGAAATTCGGAAGTGAATACCTGCTGTATAAATCAAAGGTGAACCGCTGCATTCCATGGTTTCCCGAATGAGTTCACTAAAATATAAAGTAATTATTCCTGAAAATATCTTTTAGTTCAATAATGATTTTTAATATGCCCGCTGACTTTCAGACTGTGTCAGTATCCAATCTATTCAAACCCGGATAAAAAAAGGGACTGTAAAAAAATAATTTTAATCCTGTCTTTTCTATAAGACTTCTTTTGATTGACATGAAATTTGTAAAAATATAAGATTAATTTATGCAGGATAAAATTAAAGTATCAGTAACAGACTCTCAGGAGCTAATAAAGGATATTCGTTTATTAGCAATGTGCGGGAAAAGCATGTTTGTAAAATATCTCTACGAGCCTCTGCTTGAGGCAGGGTGGAGTGCAGATCCGTCAGGTACAGGCAGCCGCAAGTTAATTGAAAGATTAAAAAGAGAATCGGATGATCCGGCATATCTTCATACAATTGCGCCGCGGTGTAAGAAGATTGTCAAAAATTCTATGAATGAGAGTCTTGCTGTTCTGGGAGAAAGCTCTATTTTTTTTCTTGAAAGGATGCAGATTCATACAGCTGTATCGTCCAGCATTGAAGCTATAGAATTTACTGATATTATAGATCCTCCCCTCCGTTTATTCAGTAAAAAAAATAATGATAAAAGTGAAGAGCGTTTTACAGCAGCCGTTTCTGATGCAGAAGTCGATGATCTGAAGACAGTAATAGACCCGGTTAAACTCGGCAATGATTCAGAGAAAATCAGGCTGGATAGCGAAATCAAAAGGCTTTATGATAATATTCTTATAGCGAGCCAATATTATAATATACCCAAATGCAGAAAACTTTTATCAAACTATATAACCCGTTATTCAGATAGTGAAGATTATGCCAGGGATGATGTTGAAAAACTTGTTGTGGCCCTGGACAACCGCTCGCCAGGTTTTAAAGATGAACTTAATAATACTATTGCAATAGATCTGTATTACAGAATAACCCAGGGTGTTCTCAAAGGGGACATTAAAAAAACTGTAACAGCCATAAGAAAATATGGTTATATTTTTGAAGGCAATGCTTCAATACGTTATTTTTATAACATAGACAGGCTTGAAAGGATCCTTTACAAAATGATATCTGAAAAAGGACTCTGGGATGAGTTAAGAAACAGGGAAGAGTGAGGGAAGTTATGGGAGATGCAATTTTAAAAATTACAGAAAAAATGACAGATGGGGTCTGCGTGATCACTCCATCTGGTGATATTGACGCACATACTGCGTCTTCTTTTAAAGATGCAATTGATAATAATATTGCTGCGGGAAACTTAAGGATAGTATTTGATTTTTCTTCGTTGAATTATATTTCATCAGCAGGGATAGGTGTTCTTAATGCGGCCCTGCACGCTTTAAAAGGTAAAGGCGGGAAGATGTCAATAGCCTGTGCTAACAAAATTGTTTTTGATACACTTGATGTTATGTATTTTACAAAAAAAATTTCGGTGAAAAATGATATTGTTTCTTCAGTAAAAGAGGTGATGGAATCCTGAATGAAAAAAAGCCTAACTATTTCTGCCAGGCTTTCAGAGCTTTCAGCTGTTCGTGAGGCAGTGTCTGATTTTATCGGGGATGGCCTCAATGATACAGAGAGAGGAAGAGTTATACTTGCCATTGATGAGGCTGTTTCAAATGTAGTTGTTCATGGTTACAATTATGATGAAAGTAAAATAATTGATATAGACATGGAATCGGATCCTACCTCCTTTACATTCATTATATCAGATTTTGCCAGTGAATTCAACCCCCTGAATTCAGAAGCTGCAGATATTGAAAACTATCATGCAAGTGGACAGGACAGCGGTTTGGGTGTTGATATATACAAACGTATTATGAAAGTTCAATATATGCGTAATGCCCAGGGCGGGAATCGGCTGATACTTATAAAAGAGAAATAAAATGAAATTAAAACCTGTAAAAATATCTATAAGCTCATTTATCCGCAGAAAACCTTCTCTGAGAAAGTTGATGCCTGGCATCAGGTTTAAGTTTTCTTTTCTTATCGGGATATTTATTTCTGTTATCCTGGCTGCTGCAACATATATTAATTATATCAATCAGAGCAGTATTCTGCAGAAAAGTTTTGATGATGAAACTGAATATTCCTTAAACTACATAAATCCCATTGTAAATAGAATAGATAGTATAAGGTCAAATCTTCTTCTCATAGAAGATATGAAGATAAGGTTTAATGAAAAAAGCAGGGACCTGAAAAAATACAGAACCTATGCCCGCAGAAGAAAAGATTCGGTTTCCAATACATTTGTAAATTTAGGCAGAAAACTGGGGTTTAACGTCAGTTATGATTATTACCTTAAAGGATATGAAACTTATTACAGTACCTATCTTTCCAGAAATGATATAAGCCTTCTGGAGCAAAAAACATCTTCCCTTTTAAAAAAGGCTGATGGATCAGAAATAAACGGAAAAGATTTTAAAAATCTGCAGAATAAAGCCCGCAGAATAGTAATAATACGCAAGAGAATTGAAAACATACAGAGTCAGGTAGATATAAACAATGAGAAACTGGAGTTGCTATCTGAGGATAATAAAAAAGAAATAAACCGGCTTAAAAGAGAAAACAAAAGACTTGGTTTTAAATTTACAGCAGAAAGAAAAAGAATAATAGCTGCGGAACGGGTATTCCGGAACAGTCTTAACCGTTACTATAACTATCACCTTGAAAATCTCTATAAAACAGGGATATATAACAGCAATATAAGGATTAGAACATATAACAGCACAGGAGAGGTGAGCAGTGACACCGGGAGTTACTTTAGAGAAAGTCTTACCAGGTTCTCACCCCTTTTGGATAGTAAAGATTTTGCAAAGGATAAATCCGATTTTTTTAATAGGGATAGTATTTTTTCCTCAACAGAAGTTCATGAATACAATTACACTATTGATGATGATTACTATCATGTGAGATATGTTCCTGTTTATCGTAATCCGGCATCATCGGAACGCCTTTTAACCATAATTAATGAACTGAATGACAGCAACAGAAATTGGCTGGAATATCTAAAAGAGGATTCACGTATATCTGCAGAAATTTCCGGTATTGCAGATAAAATCAGAGCCAGACTTGAAACCCTTAGAAAAAATAAAAAAGTACCTGGTAAGGACAGAGAATTCAAAGCCCTCTATTCGGGCTATAAAAAACTATTAAAAGAACGTAACGATGCCTTTATAAAACATGCCCCCTATAGCAATGAAATGGAGCAGGTTTCAGGATATTATAATTCAAAGATTAAATCTATTTCTGCAGCTATAGCTGAAGAGAATGAAAAAGTTAAATCTCTTAAAGCTGAAAAGGATAAATCATCTGATGAATATAAAGAGGATATTGAATCATCTCAATCAGCAATTGCAGATTACAAAGAAGAGATAAACAGGCTAAAGACTGATATGGCAGATGCCAGAGAGGATATCTGGCAGAACAGAAAACTGGCAGCACGTAATGCAGTGCGTTATATCAGAGAAGCAGCTCTATATGATTTTGCTATACTTAAACAGAAATCTGAAACAGGGTCATATCTCAATTTTTTGAAGTCATCCCGAAATCGTGATATTGAAAGAGGGAGATGGAATACATTGCGGGATTGGATTATGAACGCGCGCAGTGAAACTGATCTGCCTGATTATGTTTATGGGATGAGAAACGTTAAACTTGCTGATAACGGAACGCTTGCGTACAGTCGAAGCGAAATAGAAGAGTATATGTGGAGTATAGACAGTACGCCTCTTGCGGGAACTATTGGTTTTTTAAATGCCGGACTCGAAAATGGAATTGTTGAGAGTCTGCTGGAACATAATATTACCGGTTTTCATTCTGTATTGATTGATAAAACAGAGGGTGTAGATAATATTGCACGCAATAGAGACCGAATGATTATTTATTCAATCATAACCGCGGTGATTGCTATTTTTATGACTTATTTTCTCGTTGGTTTTATGGTAAAAAGATAGGCGCGGCTCAGATTGCTGCAACCGGGGATCTTAAAGTTGAGTTCCCGGAAAAGGGCCTTGATGAGATCGAAGATCTTGCTGTATCACTTAATGGGATGATGCGCGGCCTCAGAGATAAAGAGGCCCTCGAAGGGGAAATATCAGCAGCAGGTGAAATCCAGAAAACCCTTCTGCCGGAAAAAATTCCTTCAAACCTGGAAGGCTTTTATTCTATCGGAACTTTTTACAGATCCATGCAGGGTGTTGGCGGAGATTATTATGATTTTATCGAGCTTGATGAAGAGAGTATATTTTTCTGTATAGCGGATGTATCGAGTCATGGAGTAGGACCTGCAATAGTTATGTCAATGATGCGCGCTCATATTCATGGAATATTAAGGCGGGGTGTAAGGGATTTGTTAACTATTCTTCAGGAGCTGAACAGGCAGATCTTTATTGAAACACCTCCACATATTTTTATTACATTTTTTGCGGGAATAATCAATAAAACCGGAAATGATATTGATTATTGTTCTGCGGGTCACCTTAAACCTGTTGTTTATAGATACCGAAAAGATACTATAGAAATTCTTGAAGGCGGGGGGCTCCCTGTTGGAATGGATGATAATGATATTTTCTCAGAAACTATAGAAGTAAGGAATGTAAAGCTGGGACCTGGAGATCTTTTTTTCCAGTACACTGATGGTGTAAGCGAAGCAATGGATAATAAAAGAAATCTTTTTACAGAAGAAAAAATGTATGATGAAATAAAAAAATATGCCCGGAAAAAACCGGATTTTCTAATAATGAGAATTGCTGAAGCTGTGGAGAGTTTTACCGGTAAAACAATTATTAATTCTTCTTCAAGTGAACTGAATGACGATATTGCCATGATCGCATTTAAAAGAACTAAATAATTTTTTTAATCCATCATCATTTTGTCTGCATTTAATGGAGTATGCTTTGCTAAAAAGTCTTTAATCTCACCTCTGTTTTAGGGGGGATTTTTACTGCTTTTGATTCCTTCCTTATATTACTTCTGTTTTTTTGAGTTTTTTTCAGCAAAGGGGGCGCCCTGATCTGTTATGTTATTATCTGATGTTGAATTATTAATTGAATATTTTACTTGCATTGAATTTTTGCGGCTGTATTATAACAGTTCCGGTTTATTCTATGAACTGATATTTTTTACCTGAACCTGAATAACGGATGTGATAAAAATGGAATATAAAGATAATAACAGAGATGAACTTATTCAGAAGATTAAGGGGCTTGAGGATGAGCTTGACAGGAGATGGTATGAGGAACAGCATCTTTCTTTTATTTATGATGCCCTGGATTCCACTCTTAATGGTGTGGCTATTACTGATCTTGACGGGATTATCCGCTATGTTAACCCTTCGTTTTTGGGGATGTTTGAGTATTCCTCCAAGGAGGATGTTACAGGGAAATATGCTGCTGATATTTTTGTTGCTTCAAAAATAAGCAATATTGCTGATATTGACCGGATTATTAAGCGGGAAGGGGACAGACGTCAGGAGTTTGATGTTTACAGCAATGACGGTTCGATTTTTCAGGTCGAACTTTCCGCTTCCTCTGTTAAAAGAGGGGGGGGGGACCTGGGGATTATCCTTTCTTTTATTGATATAACTGAGAGGAAAAAGGTTGAGATGGAGAACAGGATCCTTTCCACAATGATAATGAAGTCCCAGGAGATGGAGCGTCAGCGTGTGGCAAAGGATCTTCACGATGGGGTGGGGCAGACAATCCTTGCTGCCAAGCTTAATTTTGTGGCTTTCCAGAAGGACATGGTAAAGCATAAGGAACGCTTTGCCGCAGGCCTTCAGTTTATTGACAGGGCAAGCCGTGAACTGAGGGAAATTTATAATGACCTGTATCCCTCCATCCTTTCCGATATGGGGCTTGAATCAACAATAAGGTGGTATGCCAAAAATTCTCTTGAGATGAATAAGGTGAAGGTTTCATTTGATATCAGTATTGAAGAAAAAATTCCCCATACTCTTGAGGTTGATATTTATAGAATCACCAAGGAGCTTTTTTCGAATATTGCAAAACATTCAGGTGCTGATTCTGTTAATTTTATGCTTCATAGTTCCGCGGACATGATTAATCTGGAGGTTGCAGACAATGGCTCAGGTTTTGAAGTGAGTTCCAATAATGAACGGCGCGGTTTTGGTATTTCCAATATTAAGCAAAGGGTGAACAGCCATGGAGGTGAGTTTCTTCTTCGTTCTGCTCCGGGTGAAGGCGTTTCTGTTAAAATCGCGATTAAGGGAGATGGTCAATGAATAATGAAATTACTATTTTTCTTGCTGATGATCATACTATTTTAAGGGAGGGCCTTAAGCTTATTATTGAGGATGTTCCCCAGTACACTGTTATTGGTGAGGCCGGGGACGGGAAAGAGGCCCTGGAGCTTATTGAAAAGCTGAGGCCTGATGTGGCAGTTCTTGATATTTCAATGCCCACAATGAGCGGTATCGATGTTGTGCGTTATATGAAAAAATATGTGCCCGAATCAAAAATAATAATTTTATCCAGGCATGATAATGAAGAGTATGTTAAAGAGCTCCTGAAAACCGGGGTAAACGGTTATGTTTTAAAGGATGATGCAGGGGATGATCTGTTGAGAGCAGTTGAAGCGGTTTTAGGGGGTAATGTTTATCTGAGTCCTGGTGTGGCCACCAAGGTGGTATCTGATTATGTTTCTATGGAAAAATCTTCTCCCGCTGAAGAGGGCGTATCGCAGTTTGATCTTTTAACCGGCAGAGAGAGAGAGGTTCTTAAGCTTATTGCTGAGGGTAAAAGCGGTCAGGAAATTGCTGAATGTCTCAGGATTTCTCCCCGTACAGTAAAGGTTCACAGAGCCAATATAATGAAGAAACTTGGTGTTCATAAAAGTTCAGAACTAGTAATATATGCTGTTAGAAACAATATGATTGAAATTTAGAATTTGTATGTAATATATATTTACAGAATTATTAAAGTTTTATCCTGCAAATCAGAGTAGATCTTTTTTTAATCCTCAATATTCCTCTTTATTTAATATAGATTAGTATTTTTTGCGCGTCAAACTAATACTTTTGGTCTATTGACTTGCCTGAGTTACAATATATCCTTAGTTCAGAAATAATTTCAGGAATTTTAAAAAATATTTTTTTTATCCTGAAAAATATTATTATGCCTATATGAGTGTTTAGCTTTTTCTGAAATACTCATATGTTGTGACAGGGCTAAGTGAAGTATACTTCCGGGGGTAGATAGTGGGAAAGCACTTGTTTCCTGAAAATCAGGGAATGTAATAATATAAATATATTAATGGTCAGGTTTTATTATGATAAAAATGAAGGTTGAAAATATTTACAAAGTATTTGGTTCAGGCTCAGGAACTAAAAACGCAATGAAAATGCTGAAAGATGGCGTGAGCAAAAGTGATATACTTGAAAAGACCGGGTCTGCGGTTGGTGTGGTTAACGCCTCTTTTGAGGTAATTGATGGTGAAACACTTGTTATAATGGGACTTTCCGGAAGCGGTAAATCAACGCTCCTTAGATGTATCAATAGGCTTGTGGAGCCAACTTCCGGGAAAGTTTATATTGATGATGTTGATGTAACTGCACTTTCTGAAGAGGAGCTGCGTAAGTTCAGGCAGAAAAAATTCGGAATGGTCTTTCAGAACTTTGCCCTTTTCCCGAATAAAACTGTACTTGAGAATACATACTTTGGTCTTGAAATACAGAAAAAAGAGAAGAGCGAATGTATTGAAAAGGGTACAGAAGCCCTTGATATGGTGGGCCTTGATGGATGGGGTGACTATTACCCCTCACAGCTTAGCGGGGGTATGCAGCAGAGGGTTGGACTTGCCAGGGCTTTAGCTGTTAACCCGGACATTCTTCTTATGGATGAAGCTTTCAGCGCACTTGATCCTCTTATAAGAACAGAAATGCAGGAGGAACTCCTTAGTCTGGAAGACAGGGTAAAGAAGACAATTATTTTTATTACCCATGACTTAAATGAAGCCCTTAAGATAGGTGATAGAATTGTTTTAATGAAGGATGGTGAGATTGTTCAGATAGGAACACCTGAGGAGATTCTTACCAATCCTGCAACTGAATATGTTGAGAGATTTGTTGAGAATGTTGACCTTACCAGGGTTCTTACTGCAGGGGATGTTATGGTAAAGAGCAGTTCAATAACAATCGGTAAAGACGGCCCTAAAACAGCTCTTCATACTATGAAGGAGAAGGGTATTTCAAGTATCTTTGTTGTTGATAAATCAAAGATTTTCAAGGGGATTGTTTCTGCTGAATACGCGAAGCAGGCTGTTGAAAAGGGAGAACGGGATCTGGACAATATTCTTGAAGAGATAAATGAATTCAGGGTTCCTCCTGATGCTCCGCTTCAGGATATTATGCCTGTTATTGCTGACTCAAAGTATCCTCTGGCAGTAGTTGATAATAATAATAAACTGCTGGGAATGGTTGTAAGAGGATCATTAATTGCAGGACTTGCAGAAAGAGGGGTATCACAATGATTATACCAAAATTACCATTAGATGTAGCTGTTGATAATTTTATTGAATATACTACATTTCATTTTGCCTTTATAACCAAGGCGATTTCCAAATATATGAAATTCGGGATTGACGGTGTGAATGATTTTTTAATGTTTATCCCGCCTCCTGTGCTTATACTTGTATTTGTAGCACTGGCCTGGTATTTCAGTACAAGAAGGATTGCTGTTTTTACAGCTCTGGGCCTTCTGTTTATATGGAACCTTGGCTTATGGCCCGCATCGGTTATTACACTAACTCTTGTTTTAATTTCAACTATTATTTCCGTGGTTATAGGAATGCCTCTTGGTATTCTTGCTGCACTGCGTCCAGGAGCTAGAAGAGTCACTATGCCTATACTCGATTTTATGCAGACCATGCCTGCCTTTGTTTACCTTATTCCTGCTATTCCCTTTTTTGGTCTTGGTGTGGTTTCAGCTGTTTTTACAACTGTGATTTTTTCAATGCCTCCTGCAATAAGGCTTACATGTCTCGGGATTCAGCAGATCCCATCACAATATATTGAGGCAGCAGATTCTTTCGGGGCCACTGAGAAACAGAAGCTTTTTCAGATTCAGCTCCCTCTGGCAATGCCTACTATTATGGCAGGTATAAATCAGACAATAATGCTTGCCCTTTCAATGGTGGTTATTGCTGCAATGATTGGTGCAGGGGGCCTTGGTGGTGAAGTATGGCGTGCCATTCAGAGGCTGCAGCCAGGTATGGGTTTTGAGGCCGGTATTGCTGTTGTTATTATGGCGATTATACTTGACCGTATAACTCAGAATCTCAGAAAAAATAATTAGGCTTAATAGATTGCTGATATCACCGGAATGATGAATTCCCGGGTGCAGTCAGGAATTATTTTATATACATCACGCCCCTGGGGCAAAAATTTTACGGAGGATAATATGCTGAAAAAAATTTTTTTAGTTCTCATTTCGGTTTCTCTTGCCGCATCTGTTATTACAGGATGTTCAAAAAAAGAGAGTAAAGGTACTGTGAAAATTGTTTATGTTGAGTGGGACTGCGCTATAGCAAGTACTCATGTGGTGAAGGCTGTTATTGAAGAAAGGCTTGGTTATGATGTTGAAGTTATTCCTGTTGCAGCAGCTGCAATGTGGCAGTCTGTAGGCTCCGGTGAAGCAGATGCAATGACTACCGCATGGCTTCCTGTAACTCACGCTGATTATTTTGCAAAGGTAAAAGATAGTGTAGTGGATCTTGGGCCTAATTTTAAAGGTGCAAAACTGGGTCTTGTTGTTCCAGCTTATGTGGAAATAGACACCCTTGCTGATCTGAAGAACAATATAGAAAAGTTTAACAACCAGATTATAGGAATAGACCCTGGTGCAGGCCTTATGAAAATGACAGAAAAGTTTATCAAGAATAACAATGTTGATGCAAAACTTATTGAAGGCAGCGGTGCAACTATGGCAGCTGCCCTTAAAGAAGCCATTGATAAAAAAGAGTGGATTGTTGTTACAGGCTGGGCTCCCCACTGGAAATTCGGGAGATGGGAACTTAAAATCCTGAAAGACCCTAAAAACGAATTCGGTGCGGAAGAAACCATCAATACTGTTGTTCGTAAGGGCCTTAAAGAGGATA
Source organism: uncultured Leptospirales bacterium (assembly GCA_964468455.1). Taxonomy (GTDB): domain Bacteria; phylum Spirochaetota; class UBA4802; order UBA4802; family UBA5550; genus JBBAGC01. The sequence continues at coordinate 12,147 of CAYYKZ010000049.1, forward strand.
TGCCCGATGTTTATGACTTCCTTGACAAGTTTAACTGGGAAAACGCCGACATCTCAGCGGTTATGGTTGCAAATCAGGAGAAGAGGGCTGATTTTAACAAAACTGCTTTAGAATGGGTAAAAGCTAACAAGGATAAAGTTGATAAGTGGCTTGAGTAATTATTTAATCAGCCGATTTTTCATTATGGAAACCGTCTCTATTTGAGGCGGTTTTTTTATAGGTTTTTTTTGATATTAAAGATATTGACATAATATGCATTAATCATGGAATTAGAGGGTAATGCATCATCTTTTAATTAAATATATTTTTCAGTTCAATAATACTGTTTTTAAT
>CAYYKZ010000050.1:0-12007 GCA_964468455.1 uncultured Leptospirales bacterium
TTTTCAGCCGGGTTTCTTTATATATATACTGATTATGTTATTAACTATTCCTCTACCGGTAATTCTTTTTTTTGTTAAAGCTCCATACAGCCCGGAACAGCTTTATGCCCAGAATTTTTATGAAGATGAATCACTTGCCGAATCACCAGTTGTACAGAGAGATGATCTTTTCTTCACATATATTAATTTTTCATATATACTTGTATACATGATCCTTGGTTTTGTTCTTTTTATAAAATTCTTCGATAATACCTACTACAATGTCCTTCTGTATATTATAACCACTCTTTTTGCCTTACCAGTCGGGATACTAATTGGGCGTAGAAAAAATACGTCATTCTGGCATGTATACAGCGAGATGCTGTATCCTGTTTTTTTTCTTTTATACCTTTCACTCCTTTATCTCTTTAACAGTAAAATCGGATTATACACAGGACTTGCATTTTCAGCCATACCTGTTCTGATCTTCGGTTTTTCACTGGAACAGACAGTTAAAAACATTACCCGGAAATATGAGCATGATAAAAGGTTCAGTATACTCAATTTTTCAATGTTTATACTCCCCTACCCTATTCTTATATCTATTACAACCATAACCTTTTCATATTCTCTCTTTTTCATTATACTTTACTCTGCGGCTCTTTTTAACATTATAATACCCGGGATCTTTCTTTTTAATATGAAGATTAATCCTATTAATAAAATTCTTTATTTTGTTTTTACACTTATATTTCTGCCTTCTATTATGTTTATTCATCTCTATTTTAAAATTCCTCTTACCAGTCAGTACTTTGCACCTTCTATTCAGAATTATGAATTAATAAGAGATACAGATTTCACAGCACCTTATATAACCGGTAAGGGTGAAATATTAATGTTCAATTCCCCTGTATTCTTTCTCTCTGATAATTACATAAGAAATTATAAACGTGCTGCAGCATCAACTTCTCTTTTCACTCCACGCGAAGGGGAAACACTCATACTTGACAGTAATCAGAAATTTTATAGAAATCCTGTTTACTCATTTTATCCTAAATCCGTTTATATTGATACACTAACAGAAAAAAACGTAGATTATAACAGAATCCCCTTTGCTGGAAGACAGCCCTATGTACCGGAAAATGAATTTCTTTTCAAATATCTGACAGGTGAAAACAGATTATTTGATTTAATTATAGATGCTCCCAATATTCTTGATCAGAATTTTCATTCATCCCGTTTTTCCGGAAATTATTATCAAATAATTAAAAAGATTCTTAACAGTAATGGTGTATATGCATCGATATATGATCTTCAATATATGGACAACAGGATGCTGTCTTATGCATCACAAAATTTAAAGGAAAATTTCGATCACCATGTTATTTTTCTTTTTTCCAATATTATGCTTATAGTATCAAGCGACAATGCTGATGCATTGAAAATCACACCTGCATCGATGGAAAGAATCAATATAATCATTGATGATGAGGCAGATTTTGGAAGCCTCTTTTACCAGGATATTCATCCTCTCAACAATATCTTATTCACAGATATAGATAACCTTAATCTCTTTTTCCCGGGAACTGCAGAGTTGACCCCATATAAATACTCACCCGTACATCAGAAAAACCTTCCTGAAACCTTTATAGAATATTACCTGCTTTATGAAGCTGACTGGTTCGGGAAACTGCTTTCCGATGACAAAAGTTATACCAGGTTCAATATGAATATTAAATCGGATTATAACCGCAGCGCCTCAATTCTCAAGCTGTTAAAAAGAACCGAGTATGCTGAATCCATCAATGCTTATGAAAATGAAACCAGTTATTTATTTGAACTGAAAAAAATATCATCTTTCCGCCCTGAACTGAGGGGATATATTAACTCTATATTAGGTTACAAGGAGCAGTATTATTATAACGAAGCTTTAAGGCTGGAAAAAGATAAAAGATGGGAAGATGCGGCAACACTTTACAAGGCGATAATCAACATTAATAAAAATAATTTTGATGCAAATTACAGGTTCGGACTCCTTTACCTGACAATGCAGGATATGGACAACGCTTCCCAATATCTGAATGCAGCACTTCAGCTTGACAGGAATCATCCACATCTTCTTTACCAGATGGGTGTACTAATGTTTTCCGGAAATAAATACAGTGAAGCAATTTCCTTTCTTGAAAAAGCTGAATCTCTTAATGAAAAGAATGCTTCACTGTATATGTACCTGGGATTATCATATGAAAAATTAAACAGACTGGAAAAAGCAAAGGAGAATTACGAGCGGGCGATTATTCTGGATCCAAATGATAAAAAACTGCGTGAACTTTTAGACTCTCTTTTAATAGAGATGAAACCATCAGGTGATCCATATTTTCAGAGTGAAAGAACCAACATGATTGACGATGAGAAAGATGAAGAATTTATACTTCCAGTAAATGACAAGGCAATCAGATCCAGGCTGATGGATGATGAATTATAATTCCTGACTGCCAATTATCTCAGCATTAATAAAAAAAAGACCCGCTAATCCATGGGTCTTTTTTTATTCAAAATATAAATCCTGATTTACTACTGCTGGAATGATTTAAGCGCCTTTTCGAACTCAGGCAAAGCCTTCTTTATTACATTTTCAGAAACACAATAGGCTATACGGAAATAGCCAGGTCCTCCAAAACCGGAACCTGGAACTGCCAGTATATTATATTTCTGCAGATGACGCACAAAAGCCACATCATCAGGAACCGGAGATTTGCAGAAGATATAGAATGCTCCTTCCGGTTCAACAAAGTCGTATCCTGCTTTTTTAAGTCCCTCCGAAAGCATATCACGCCTGCTTTTATATAAATCTATATTAACTGTAACATCACATAATTCTGCAACAACTCTCTGCATAAGAGCCGCGGCATTAACAAATCCGAGAATTCTGTTACACAAATTCAATCCGGCCATAATAAGAGAGTAACCCTCTATCTCAGGGTTCACGGCAATATAACCAATTCTTTCACCAGGAAGTGAAAGTGACTTTGAATATGAATTAATTACCAGAGAATTTCTATAAAGAGATAAAAGAGGCGGAACAGTTTTTCCGTCATATACAATCTCCCTGTATGGCTCATCTGAGAGAAGAAAAACAGGCCTTCCTCCAGGTGATTTACCATCAAGAAGAGATGCCAGTGCTTTTAAATCCTCAATGCTGTATATTTTCCCTGTAGGATTATTGGGACTGTTTATAATAATTGCTCTTGTTTTAGCAGTAATTGCTTTTGCAATATTTTCTATATTAAGTGAAAAATCATTATTGGATTCAACCGTAACCATAACTCCCTGATGATTGGAAATATAAAAACCATACTCTGCAAAATATGGCTTTATAACTATTACCTCTTCACCAGGTTCGAGAATAGTTTTTAATATAACATTCATTCCTCCTGCAGCACCGCAGGTCATAACCAGGGAATTCCCATCAATACCAATATTATGTTCCTTTGAAACTTTACGTGCAATAGTTTCCCTTACTTCGGGAAACCCGGAATTAGGCATATAACCATGAACACCCGCTTTCCTGTTTTCATTACACCCCTTTATTGCCTGAAAAAATTCCTCAGGAGGCTCAAGATCGGGATTGCCGAGGCTGAAGTCATAGACATTTTCAGATCCGAACTCCTGTTTGAGTCTGGCTCCTTCCTCAAACATTTTACGTATCCAGGATGACTTTTCTATTGAATCCTTTATTGACTTTGAAATTGACACTTATCTCCCCCTTACTTTCCTGTTTCCTTAATTTTCGCTATAGTATTTTTTATTTCACCGCTTTCAGGATCCAGTTCAGCAGCTTTTTCCGCATAGGTTAAAGCCTCTTTATATTTCTCTGTCATAAAATAGCATAAAGCCATATTGTTATTAATTTCAGCAGAATCCGGTTTTATAGCCAGGGCAACTGAAAATGCCGCATTTGCTTCTCCATATCTTTTAAGCTTCATAAGGGTAATTCCAAGATCATTGTATGAAATATAAAATTCAGGATTCATGGTATTTCCCTTCTCAAAAAATTCCTTTGCCTTTGTATAATCTTTTCTTGCCATTGCCACGCGTCCAAGAATCCAGTAAAACATATGGTCTTCTTTAACTTTCATTCCTTCTTCTGCTATTGCAACCGCATCACCATATCTTTTATTTTCTATAAAATAAATGCCAAGGTCTATATAGGGATCGGGTGTTGCAGGATTAATATCCATACATCTGCGCATGTGAGCAATAACTGATTTTGCGTTTCCAAGTTTCCAGTGGTTATGAGCAGCCAGGAATCTTATTTTATAATTAGGTGAACCTTCTTTCATGTCATCATCAACAACCAGGATATCCGCAAGAATTTTCAAAGACTCTTCATATTTTTTTCCTTCAAAAAGCTTTACAGCCTCCTCATATGAAGCAAAAACTGCAGATGATGTCATCAATATCATTGTAATTATTATTACTATTTTTTTCATTATTAACCTTCCTCATATACTCTGTACTCAATATTATTGTTTATTTAAATTTTCAATAATATTTCTGCAATAACAATAAAAAAGCGGTCTCAAAGGAGACCGCTTTAAAAAAATAATTATTTCTGTTTCCTATTTTTTCTTGCTGCTGTTCTTTATTGCAGCCTGTGCAGCTGCAAGTCTTGCAACTGGAACCCGGAATGGAGAACAGCTCACATAGTCTAAACCGGTTATATGACAGAATTCCACAGATTCAGGATCTCCGCCATGTTCACCGCATATTCCAATTTTAAGATTTTTCTTAACACTTCGCCCTTTTTCTACTGCCATTTCCACAAGCATACCCACACCAGATCTATCAAGAACAGTGAAGGGATCAACAGGCAGAATCTTTTTATCAACATACTCCGGAAGGAATGAACCCGCATCATCCCGGCTGAAACCGAATGTCATCTGTGTAAGGTCATTTGTTCCAAAGGAGAAAAATGATGCTTCAGTGGCAATTTCATCAGCTAAAAGAGCAGCGCGTGGAACTTCAATCATTGTTCCGACTTCATAGCTGACTTTCTGTTTCTTATCTGCCATAACCTTTTCAGCAGTTTCAACAATTATTTTCTTCTGAGCTGCCAGCTCTTTAACTGTACCCACAAGCGGAACCATAATTTCCGGTTTAACATCAACCCCTTTCTTTTTAAGTTCACATGCTGCTTCAAATACAGCTTTAGCCTGCATTTCAGTTATTTCAGGAAATGTTATACCAAGCCTGCATCCTCTATGGCCAAGCATAGGATTAAATTCGTGAAGAGCCTTTACTTTTGCAGTAACCTCATCCAGGCTAATCCCCATTTCTTTTGCCATTTCCTCCTGACTTTCTATGTCATGAGGAACAAATTCATGTAAAGGCGGATCAAGAAGTCTTATAGTTACACCAAAACCCTGCATTTCTTTCAGAATCCCCATAAAATCTTTTCTCTGCATAGGTAAAAGTTTTTTAAGAGCCTTTTTTCTCCCTTCCAGAGAATCTGCAAGGATCATTTCCCTTACTGCTTTAATTCTATCACCTTCAAAGAACATGTGTTCTGTTCTGCAGAGGCCTATACCTTCAGCGCCAAAGTCTCTTGCCTTTTTAGCATCTTTAGGTGTGTCCGCATTAGTTCTTATTTTGAGTTTACGGAATTCATCTGCCCACTTTATTATTGTAGCGAAATTTCCTGACAGCTTGGCATCAATTGTCTTAACCTGCCCTATCATCACTTCGCCTGTAGAACCATTTAGAGAAAGGTAATCCCCTTCATTTATTACATAATTTCCTGTTTTAAGTTTCTTTTCTGAATAGCTTATGCTGATTGCACCGCAGCCTGAAACACAGCACTTACCCATACCTCGGGCAACAACAGCTGCATGAGAAGTCATTCCTCCTCTCTGAGTAAGAATCCCCTGAGCAGCATTCATCCCTTTAAGATCTTCAGGTGATGTTTCAATCCGTACAAGAATAACCTTCTCCCCTTTTTTGCTCAACTCTTCAGCATCATCCGCATGGAAAACAACACGGCCTGTTGCAGCTCCAGGTGAAGCCGGAAGACCCTTTGCAATAACCTCTTTTGCTGCTTTGGGATCAAATGTAGGGTGCAGAAGCTGATCAATAGAAGCAGGATCAACACGCATAACTGCTGTTTTTTTATCAATCAGTTTCTCGTTAACCATATCAACAGCAATATTTACAGCAGCAGCTGCTGTTCTTTTTCCTGTTCTTGTCTGAAGCATCCAGAGTTGTTCATTCTGAATTGTGAATTCTATATCCTGCATATCCTTGTAATGCTTTTCAAGCTGAAGATATACCTTTTCAAGCTGATTGTAAGCATGAGGCATATACTCCTGAAGTGATGGGAATTTTTCCTTTCTATCTTTTTCAGAAACCTTGTTTTCCTTTGCCCAGCGCTTTGATCCTGCCATAGTTATCTGCTGAGGTGTTCTTATACCTGCAACAACATCTTCGCCCTGAGCATTTATCAGATATTCTCCATAAAATGCCTTTTCACCTGTAGAAGGGTCTCTTGTAAAGGCTACCCCTGTTGCACATCTGTCTCCCATATTTCCGAACACCATGGACTGTACAGTTACAGCAGTACCCCAGGAATCATCAAATCCATTCATTTTTCTGTAAAGAATAGCTCTATCATTATTCCATGACCAGAATACAGCTTTTATTGCTTCCCAGAGCTGTTCATGAGGATCATCAGGGAAATTTCTTTTAAGACGTGACTTGATAAGAGCTTTAAAACGCTTTACAAGCTCCTGAAGATCTTCTACTGTAAGCTCCAGATCATTTGAATAGCCCTTCTCCTTTTTCAGTTTTTCCATTTCAACTTCAAAAGGGTCCTCCTCGTTCTTATCTGCAGGCTTAAGATCCATAACAACATCACCGTACATCTGTATAAAACGCCTGTATGAATCCCAGCCGAATCTGCTGTTTCCTGTTTTCTTTATTATTCCCTGAACAGTTTTATCATTAAGGCCAAGGTTAAGTACTGTATCCATCATACCGGGCATTGAAACCCTGGCACCTGAACGAACAGAAAGGAGCAGCGGGTTATCCGGATCACCGAATTTTGTACCCATAATTTTTTCTACTTTGGCAAGTGCAGATGCCACTTCTTTATCAAGACCTGAGGGTATTTTCCGGTTGTTATCATAATATTCAGTACAGACTTCAGTGGTGATAGTAAATCCGGCAGGTACAGGAATTTTTATATTGGACATTTCCGCCAGATTTGCGCCTTTACCCCCAAGGAGGTTCCTCATATCAGAACTCCCTTCAGAAGACCCGCCGCCGAAACTATAAACTCTTTTACTCATGAATTATTCTCCTTATATAACGAATATTTAATGGACCTGCTCTTTACATCTGTAAAATATATAAAGCCATTTATTTTTTTAAAACCGTTTATTCTCTATCATATTTTAACAAAAAAAATACTCCAATGTCAATGCATTATAAATACAACTGCATTATTTGATAATTAATTAACGAATATTATCTGATTTAATAATAAAATATTATAAAAAAATGAGTACCCGATCAAAAGTAAAGACTTTTTTCATCTTATATGTTCAATAGATAGATAGCATATGAACTTAAAACAGGTTGATGTTATTTATTGCAGTACCCCGTTTCAAACATTTTCAGCTAATGAAAAAATACACTTTATTTACTGAAAAATCAAAAAGACTGTACTTTTTATTTAAAATATTTAATAATTGGATGCGTACACCCTTTTTTAAAACTAATTATAAATTTTTTATTATTTCCCGCTTTAACAGTAATTAGTAATACTGACAGGTATTTCTAATAAAGCCGGCATAAAATAATAATCTAAACAATAATTAGCATAACGTCCGATAATTAACATAGATATTTTTTTACAGGATTGACTATGGCTGTAGGCAGAGAAACTCAACTGGCTGAGATGAACAGGGATGAACTGGAGAAAATGATATTTGATCTCCGGAATTTAATTGAAATTGCCATGAGCCTTTCATCCACTCTCGATTTTGATAATCTCATGGAATCTATACTGTATATATGCATAGGCCAGATGATTGTTGATGAAGTCGCTATATTCCTTCATATCAATCTTGAAAATGAAGAATTAAAAAATTATATGCAGAAGGGTTATACTCTTGATGAATCTGCTACTATAAGTGAAAATTCCAGGCTCATTAAGCATTTAAAATCAGACTGCACCATACTTGACAAAAATAAAGCAAAAAAAATTATGGAATCAGATCCTTCTACAAGGGAAATATATGCTTCACTGCTTCCGGAAGTAGTTATACCGCTTAAATCAAAAAATTCCATAAACGGTCTTATTTTTTTAGGGAAAAAACTTGTAGATTCTTCATATACTCCTGATGATATAAACTTTCTTCATCAATTATCCCGCTTTGCCTCGATTGCTGTTGAAAATTCCCGTCTTTACAGAATGGCTACTCTTGACAGAATGACAGGCCTTTATGTACATCACTACTTTCAGGAACGTCTTGCCGAAGAAATAAAAAGAAGCGAACGAAACCAGATGCCTTTAACTCTTATTATGGCAGATCTTGATAATTTTAAAAGAGTCAATGATACATACGGCCATCAGTCCGGAGATATCATTCTTAAAGATGTGGCTAAAATAATTCATAACAATATACGCAGTTTTGATATAGCCGCAAGGTATGGCGGGGAGGAATTTGCAGTCATTCTGACAGATACAGACATAGCTGCTGCAAATCACATTGCTGAAAGGTTAAGAAAAAAAGTTGAAGCAGCTGTTTTCAGCGGAGCAGCTGTCCCGTTAAAAATCACTATAAGCATAGGAATTGCCCAATATAACCCAAAAGAGGATAAAAACAAGGATGACCTGATAAAAAAAGCTGACATGGCACTTTATGAAGCTAAAAATTCAGGTAAAAACCTTGTAGTTATTCACAAATCAGGAGAAAAATAAATATGTCAATTACAGACAAAAAAAATACCAATTCTCCCGATTTAAATCGTGCAGATGAAACAAAAGACAATCTCATAGCAAAGGGAATAGAATTTTCCAGGAAAGGAAAGGTAGATGAAGCTTTGAATTCTTTTCTGGAAGCCTCAAAAATTAATGAGAGTTATCTTATTTTATATAACATAGGATGCCTTTATTACAAAAAAGGGGAATACAAAAAATCTGTATTTAATCTGGAAAAATCGAGAAAGCTTAATCCTGCCTTTTCTCTTTCATCACTTATAGCAGGCCTATGCTACAGCCGTCTGGGCAACACTAAGGCTGCACAGTCCAATTTTATTAATGTACTGATGATCGATCCGGACAATAAAACTGCAGCAACAGCATTATCAATCCTTCTCCAGAACCAGGGCAGGATAAAAGAATCAGTTAAAATTCTCAGCAGGCTTTCTGAATCTCATAAAGATGATGCTTCAATTAGAAAACTTAAGACAGATATACTATTCAGCCTGGAAAATATTGAAGAAACAGCTTCAGCAATCAAGGAACTCAAAAAGGATTCACCCTCATACAAAAGTTATGACGACTTTATTAATTCAGTTCCTGTAGAAATTTATAATGATAAATATGGGACCCTTTCAGAAAAAATATCCAGCCTGGAGTATGAAAAAACAAAAAAAAGCTTAATATCACTTAGCCTGTGCCACCTTCTGAAAGGAGACACAGATTCAGCTATAGACTATCTGATGAAAGCAAGAGTTGCTATATAATTTTTTATTTTTTCCCGAAAAGTGATTTAATCTTGCCTGCAATTTTTTCAACAGCGCCTTTTTTCTCAGGTTTAATCTCCCTGCTTACTGTAAAATCTTCACCATACTTTTCGCTGTAATATTTCATACGGTCTGTAAGAGAAGCTTTTTGAGGAAGTTTATCCTTCTGGTATTTCCCCTTTTCAGGCACCTTCTGATTTACCTTTTCTGGCTTTTTACTTTCATTTTTTACTTCCGGTTTTTTACCTGTTTTTCTGTCAGTCTGTGTATTTTTCGCTGCTTTTACTTTAGGAGATGAAGCAGCTGTTTTGGCCCTGGATTTATTACTGCCTGCTGAAGCATTACCTCCGGCGGTTTTTGCAGCAGCAGGTTTTCTGCCTGTTCTTTCTGTTTTAGTGCTTTTCCCCGGTTTTTTCCGTTCACCGGTTTCCACTCTGCTTCCTTTTGCATTTTTAAGAAATTTATTTATATGTTCTGGTGAACTGTTATCAGCAACCAGAAGTTCGTCCGTTACCCAGTCTACAGGTATCTTCATTCTAATATATTGCTCAATTGCATCCAGTCCATAGACAAATTTTTCACATGCAAGAGTAATGGCCATACCTGATTTGCCGGCCCTTGCGGTTCTTCCGATTCTGTGTACATAATTTTCAAAATCTTCAGGGATATCATAATTGATAACCATATCCAGATCATTGATATGAAGTCCTCTGGCTGCAACATCTGTAGCTACAAGGTATTTAAGCTTTCCTGACTTTATACTTTCAATAATTTTTGTCCTTCTACCCTGGGGAAGGTCACCAATAATATAATCACATACATACCCGTTTCCGGAAAGTCTTGCAGCAACTGTTATGGCATTCTGCTTTGTATTTGTAAAAATAAGAACATTTTCCGGATTATGGGTCTTAAGTATACCCAATAAAAGATTAATCTTTTCACTCGTATTAACATGGAAAATTATCTGGTTAATTTTATCAACAGTAACCTGTTCCGGCGACATATTTACTTCTGCAGGTTCATTTGTATATTCCCATGCAAGATTCTTGACTCTGTGGCTCAATGTAGCGCTGAAGAGCATCGAAACCCTCTGTGTCGAAGGAATCATCTTCTTCATAATTCTCCTCAAATCAGGCAGAAAACCCATGTCAAACATTCTGTCAGCTTCATCAATTATAAGAAAGCCGAAATCGCGGAACAGAATTTTACCTGAATTACCGTAATCCATTAATCTGCCCGGTGTCCCAATCATTATATCAACACCTTCTTTAAGGAGCCTGTCCTGCTGATTGTACCCCACTCCGCCGTAAAAACATCCTATTTTTAAATCAAGAAACTGCCCCAAAAGTCTGGCCTCCTTCTCGATCTGCAAAGCCAGTTCCCTGGTTGGAGCAAGTATAAGCGCCTTTTTCCCCTTCAAATCATCTCTTGTAAGCATGAGCTGAAATAAGGAAATGAGGAAAGCAGCTGTTTTTCCTGTGCCGGTCTGCGACTGTACAAGTACGTCCTTTCCCTTAAGGCTGTGTTTAAGTGTTTCAGCCTGTACCGGCGTAGTTGCAGTAAAACCGGCCTTTTCGATTCCTTTCAGTATTTTTTCATCAAGTTCGTATTTACTGAATTCCATTTAAAAAAACTCCTATCAATAATATACCATTAGAGTGTTATGTATTTTTTTTGTAAAGCATATCAGATGTTATTATATATTAATATCCCAAAAATGGAATTCTGCTTTTTGACGTGTTTACTCGTAAATTGGCGGAATTGTTCCCTCTGTGTATAATTATTACTCTTTATTATTTTCCTCTTCTGCATTAAATATGTCCGGGTAGAGTTTTCGGGCACAATCAGGGCAGAGTCCATGAGTAAATTCTGTTTTAGAATGTGCGGATATATATGATTCAAGCTGACCCCAATAGCCTGAGTCATCCCTGACTTTTTTACAGCTGCTGCAGATTGGAAGCATCCCCCTGAGCTGATCAACTTCAGAAAGAGCAGCCTCAGTCTTCTCTTTTTCATCTATCAGCCTGTCTGTATACGACTTAATTCTATGCTCATGGTTAAGAATAAGATTCCTGATCTGTTTTTCAAAACTCATTATAATCGCTACCGATATAATCAGAACTATCACAACTATAACAAATGTATAAATTATCTGATTATTAAGTGTTTTCTGCATTTTTCTGGTTTCACTAAGGACAAGCTCATCAACATCATCCAGATAAACACCTGTTGCCACAACCCAGTTCCACGGTTTGTAGAGTTTTGCATAGGTTAATTT
>CAYYKZ010000051.1:0-12007 GCA_964468455.1 uncultured Leptospirales bacterium
GTTGCAGATTTCCAGAATGATATTCAAATTCTAAAGAAGAAGATCCAGGATCTAGGACCAATCAACAACCTGGCCATACAGGAGTATAAGGACTTAAAAAAACGTTTTGAATATTACCTGAACCAGAAGGTTGATATTGAAAAGGCACGCGAGGATATTATTTCAGTTATTGAAGATATTAACAAAACCTCTGTTGAGCTTTTTCTGAATACATTTCAGGAGATACAGAAGAATTTTTCCGAGGTTTTTAAACGCCTTTTTGAGGGTGGTGAGGCATTTCTTGAAATTCCGGATATGGAGAATGTTCTCGAAAGCGGTATAGATATAATGGTAAGGCCTCCGGGGAAAAAATTCAAAAATATCAATCTCCTTTCAGGAGGGGAAAGAGCTTTAACAGCAATAGCCCTTTTATTTGCAACATATATGGTTAAGCCGTCACCATTCTGTTTTCTTGATGAAATAGATGCTCCCCTTGATGAGCAGAACATTGGCCGTTTTGTTAAGATGCTCAGAGAATTTTCCCGGGGCACACAGTTTATTATTGTTACGCACAATAAGAAAACAATGAGTATAAGTGAGTCAATTTATGGAGTAACAATGGAGGAACCGGGTGTTTCCAAGCTTATTTCCATGAAAATTGACAGGCCCGATGCAAACTGATTTTTAAATCCGGCCTTAAAATATGTATATTGTAAATTTTAATTGAGGCTGAAGAGGGTGTGAAATTAGTTCCTGAATCAGTGAAACCTCTAATGAGACATAATATGGTTATGATAGCCTTCGGAATAATTACTGATATATTGATGATTTTATTGACAAATATTTAATTAATATATAAATTGTATACAGGAGTATTGTGTACATAAATATATAAACACAATGGAGGGTGTAAAATGAAAATATCAGCGGACAGCCTGCTGGGGTCAGCCCAGAAAATTAATAACAACAAAAAGATGGATGAAACATCTCCTGAAAAGAATAAAAAGGAGATAAGAAGTGATTCTCTTGATATTACCAGAAAAATAAATTCAAGAATCGAATCTATTGAAAAAGAAGTTAAAGATATTCAGACTTCACTTTCAAGAAACCAGATAATGAGGAACGGCCTTGAACTCATTGAATCAAAAGGTTTTTTTGGTGAAAAATCTTCGGAAATTCTTAATAATACAACCTTTGAAGGTGCACAGCTTTTAAAGGAATATCTTGCCGGAGTTGTAACATCTGAAAGCGTAGCAGAGGGAAAAAAGAATATTTCAGAACTGATCAATGATGATATTAACAGGTTAACCAGGGTTCAGGTTGAGGTTGATAATATTATTGCTTCAGATCTTGCCGCAGGTAAGAAGCCTGAAAATCTCCTGTCTGACATAAATGCTATGTTTGGAGAAAGAGGAGCTAATGCTGAAAATTTTTCCAATTTGAATGCTGACAAGGTAATGCAGCTTATTAAATAATTTACGGGCTGCCGGGAAGATGGCACTATTTGAATTGTGATTAATTTTCGGCAGTTTTACCTTAACTTCGTTCAACAGCCCCTGTTTAATGGAATATTTCCATTACATATGTTATTTATTTTACCCGGGGAATAATATGATACGTATCATCTTATCATTTTTTTTTCTTTTTTCTGTAATATCTAATGGATATACAGTAGATAATGATAAAATTATTATTATTAATTTTCCCGATGATAGAATTGATATAAGTAAAAGCGGATTCGTTAAAGATCTGGATTATGAAAATATTTATGACTGGGCCAGGGCAAGAGGTCTTGAAGCAATACCTGACAGAGGGCCCGTTGTTGATAATAAAGCCTTTTATTTTATGAATTTCCGGGGAGTTTTTAATATTTCCGGCCTTAAGGGAAGTGAAAGATATAATCTCCTTATAGACTTTGTAAAATATAAAAAAAATTCCAACTCTCTTTTATCATACATTAAACTCTTTATTAGAGATAAAAATGGCAAAGAGCACCTCCTTGCTGCTCTTGATAAAAATGATCTTTTTAATGAAAAAATATTTGAAACATCCCTCCCTTTCATGTTCACTTATGATGAAAGCTTTGAATTGATAATTTATGAGTATTCTGAAATTCCAGGAACCTGGGGGATATGGGATATGATTATATATCCTGAAACAGTTGATATTAATTCAATTCAAAACATTGATCCGGACACCCCTGAAAAGAGCATGGAGCACAATTTAAAAATTTTGGAATAGTCTTATAAAAGATTTTGACAAATATGCATGCTTTTTTTCTGTTATTCAGAGAAGGGTGATTCGGAATCTGTTATACATCCTTTTCCGGATATTAATATTTTTTTAATTATGAAAAAGGTAAGGTTTTATTATGTCTGATGATTATGTTGACAAAGATTATGATGATGAAGTATACGAAGACGATTATTATGATGAACATTATAATGAAGAAGAGCTTTACGATTCAGAGGATCGCCTTGAAGACGATGCTGATGACGACGATGATGATGTTAATAATGAACGTAAGGTAAACATAAGCTATGCCTGCGAGGAATGTGATTACCGTTGGGATGATGTTATCATAAAAAGAAAAGATAATATTGACGAAGATGATGATTACGAAACAGGTACTCTCTGTCCAATGTGCGGTTCTGTTAATGTAACATTAATATGACAGATCGTAAACTTGTCATTAAGGGTGCCAGGGAACACAATTTAAAAAATGTTTCACTTGATATTCCCAGGGATAAACTTGTTGTAATTACTGGACTTTCCGGTTCAGGAAAATCTTCCCTTGCATTTGATACCATTTATGCTGAAGGGCAGAGAAGATATGTAGAATCATTATCTTCCTATGCCCGGCAGTTTCTTGGTCTCATGGAAAAACCGGATGTAGACCTTATTGAGGGATTATCTCCGGCTATTTCCATTGAACAGAAATCTACTCACAGAAATCCCCGATCAACAGTTGGAACTGTAACTGAAATATACGATTATTTCCGTCTTCTTTTTGCCAGGGTAGGGGTGCCCTACTGCTATAAGTGCGGGAAAAAAATATCATCCCAGTCTGTGGATCAGATAGTGGAATCCCTCATGACCCTGAAAAAAGGGGCAAAAATCCAGATCCTTTCTCCTCTTGTAAGAGGAAAAAAGGGTGAACATATTGATAAAATTGAAACTGCAAGAAAAAACGGATTTTTACGTCTACGCGTAGATGGTGAAATGTGTACGGTTGATGATGAGATAAAGCTGGAAAAAAATAAAAAACACACAATTGAAATCATAGTAGACAGACTTGTTATTAAGGATGGTATCAGGCCCCGCCTGACAGACTCGGTTGAAACAGCAATGGATATGTCTGAAGGGTTTATTATTGCTCTTATAGATGATGAGGAGAGAATTTTTTCCACTCTTCTTTCCTGTCCTGACTGCGGTGTATCCATGCCTGAACTTGTCCCAAGAATGTTCTCCTTCAATACTCCCTATGGTGCCTGCAAAGATTGTGATGGTCTTGGCTATATTATGCGTTTTGATCCTGAACGGATTGTGTCTGACCAGGAAAAATCATTGAAGGATGGTGTGCTTGAAGTCTGGGGTAAAAGCACAAGCTACTGGTATCTTGAAACTGTTGATGCCCTTGCACGGGGATTTAACTTTGAGCCGTCAACGCCATGGAAGGACCTCTCTGATAAGGTTAAGAATGTTATTCTTTACGGTACAAACGGTAGCAAGGTAAATTACGACATTAAAAGAAAGGATTCTGAGTTTAAGTTTGCCAGGACTTTTGAAGGGGTTATTCCCAATCTTGACAGGAGGTACAGGGAAACCTCATCCGATGATATGCGGGCATGGATGGAGAAGTATATGTCTAACAGCATCTGCCCCTCCTGTAATGGTAAGAGGTTAAGGCCTGAAAGTTTATCTGTTCTGGTTTCGGAGAAAAGCATTGATGACGTTTCATCCATGTCTATTAAAGACTGCTACAGTTTTTTTATGAATATCACTCTTAATGATACAGAAAAAAAGATTGCGGAACAGATTTTAAAAGAAATTAAATCCCGTCTTAAATTTCTTAATGATGTTGGTATTGAGTATCTGACTCTTGACAGGGCTGCTGGAACCCTTTCCGGAGGAGAATCCCAGAGAATAAGGCTGGCAACACAGATAGGGTCAAGCCTTACAGGAGTACTTTATGTTCTTGATGAGCCGAGTATAGGCCTTCATCAGCGCGATAACGAAAGGCTTCTTAATACTCTTAAATATCTCCGCGATATAGGGAATACCGTTATTGTGGTTGAGCATGATGAGGATACTATTAATGCTGCTGACTATGTTGTTGATCTTGGCCCTGGAGCAGGTTTAAACGGCGGCTATATTGTCGCAACAGGAACCCCTGAAGAGATAAAAAATTCCGCAAAATCTTTAACCGGGAAATATCTTTCCGGAGAAAAAGAGATTCCTCTCCCGGCAAACAGAAGAAAGCCTTCAGGATTTGTTACTGTAAAAGGCGCCAGGGAAAATAATCTCAAAAATATTGATGTAGAATTCCCGATTGGGGTTTTTACAGCTGTTACCGGTGTTTCAGGTTCAGGGAAGTCCTCACTTGTAATTGAAATACTCTACAGGGCTCTTTCAGGATTAATAATGAAGTCCAAGGAGTATCCCGGAGAGTTTGACGAGATTAACGGAATAGAAATTATTGATAAGGTGATTGATATTGACCAGTCCCCGATAGGGCGTACTCCCAGGTCAAATGCTGCAACATATACCGGACTCTTTACTCCAGTGAGAGAACTTTTTTCAAAACTTCCTGAGGCAAAGGTGAGAGGTTACAAACCCGGGAGGTTCTCCTTTAATGTTGCAGGGGGCAGATGTGAATCGTGTCAGGGGGATGGAGTTAAAAAGATTGAAATGCACTTTCTCCCTGATGTGTATATAACATGTGATGTATGCAAGGGTAAACGCTATAACCATGAAACCCTTGAAGTCAGATATAAGGGTAAAAACATTTTTGAAATTCTTGACATGACCGTTGATGAAGCTGCTCCTTTTTTTGAAAATATAAATGCAGTTTCTGCCAAACTTCAGACTCTTAAAAATGTGGGCCTGGGTTATATTAAACTCGGTCAGCCCGCCACAACCCTTTCAGGAGGGGAGGCGCAGAGGATTAAACTTTCAACAGAGCTGTCAAAAAGGGGTACAGGTAAAACACTCTATATTCTTGATGAACCCACAACAGGGCTGCACTTTGAAGATATAAAAAAACTTCTGGAAGTGCTTAATTCTCTTGTAGAGAAGGGGAACACGGTTGTTGTTATTGAACATAATCTGGATGTAATAAAGACAGCTGACTGGATAATAGACCTGGGTCCTGAAGGGGGTGACGCCGGGGGGACTGTTGTAGCAGCTGGAACACCTGAAGATATCTGTAAAGTTACAGCTTCACATACAGGGAAGTTTTTAAAAAAAATTATTAAGAGAAAGTAGTTTTATGAGATCAGGCATGTGCCGGGAAATCATCTGCCCTTTATATTAAAGATGACTGCACATATATAATCGCCATTGAAAGCAGCATTGTTAAAAGAGTGGCAATAATTCCCGGTTTTAAAAACTCCCTGAATGTTATATTTACGCCCATTTTACCCGCTGTTTCAATTACTATAAGGTTTGCCATTGCACCTATAATTGTGGCATTACCTGCGAGTGTTGATGCGGAAGCCAGTGTGAGCCAGAGTACATTATCTCCGCTGTTATTCAGGATGGGTATCATAAATATTGTGTAGGGGACATTACTTACAATTTGCGACAGTACAAGGCTTAAACCGTGAAGGATGCCTATCCCGGTAAGCCCTCCGGTTATATCCCACGATTCAATTAGATGCTGCAGCAATCCGTTTTTTTCTACGCCCTTTACCACAATGAAAAGTGTGGCAAAAAAAAGAATAAGAACCCAGTCTACTTCTTTTATAACAACAGATGGTTTTACTTCTCCGAAAATCAGCACAAGTGCTGCACCTGAAAGTGCAATTACAGGTATTGAAATCCCGAGTCTGTGGCTGAGAAAAAACATAATTATAACAAAAATAAATATTGTACCTGAATACTTCATTGAACCTGTTTGCTTCAGTTGTGCTGTTTTCTCCGGGGGATGTATCGGTCTGTTGCACCTGAAATTAGATGGATAAATATATATCATAATAAAACAGATTATTATCATTCCCAGTATGGAAACAGGCATGAGATGGAAAAGAAATTTTGAATAGCTGATACCTGAACTCATCCCTATAAGCATATTCTGGGGGTTTCCTGTTATTGTCATGGCGCTTCCTGTATTTGACGCAAGGATTTCAGCTATAAGATAAGGTACAGGGTTTAACTTTGAAGAGCGGCATATGGATATTACCACAGGTGTGTAAAGAAGCACTACTGCATCATTTACCAGAAAAGCGCTTGATATACCTGTTGTAAAAACTACAATAAAAAGCAGTTTTGTTTCACTTTTTGCTATGGATACAGTTTTTGCTGCAAGATACGTAAAAAATCCCTCTACTTCAAGGACAGTAATAATAATCATCATGCCAAGAAGCAAGGCTATGGTATTGAAATCAATAGCAGCAACAGCCTCTTCAAATGTCAAAACACCGAAAACAATCATTGCCACAGACCCGAACAGGGCAGCTGAGGGTCTGTCTATATTTATCCAGGGGAGTCGGGTGAAAATTATGCCCTTGTAGGTTATAATAAATATTATTAGTGCCGTGATTTCCATAAAATGCATATAGTGATTTAATATTTAAATGTCAATTACTACTTATTTGCATAGGTAAAATATATTCAAAGAACCAGATCAAATACATTAAAGGGACTTTTTATCTTCAATTTATCAGCAGATAAAGCAAATAGGTATTCCTCCTGGAAATTATTATATCTTGATTGACAATAATATGCTTTTAGATAAATATTATGTCTTATTAGATGAAGTTTTTTCCTGATATGCCGATATATACATTACAGTGAAATATATATTATTCAGCATATACTGGTAAAGTGGAAATATTTATGCCCATTAAACGTTATTTTATAATTTTTTATATTCTGTTATTCCTTGTTGTTCCTGCAGCATCAATTTTTTCATATGATGCCAATTTTGTTAAATTTGAAACTGCAAAGGAGCATTTCCGTAAAGGGGTAATATATTTCAACAATATGCAGTATCTGGCAGCAGTTGAATTTTTTAAACAGGCATTGCAGGAATATCCTGACTATTACACCGCTAGAGATTTTCTAACCCGTTCCTATAAACTTGCAGGATTTAAAAACAGCGCGGTGGAGGAATTAAAAAAAGCAATTCAGATTTATCCGGACAATATAGCTGCAAAAAACAGGCTGGACAGTCTTCTTTTTCGCGGAACCGGCCCTGTTAATGATCTTTCGGATGAGTATATACTTCAGAATGAGCTTGCCTCCCATGATATGAAAAGATTCGGTTTCCCCGAAGCTATTGATCTTGTACTTGATAATGAAAAAAATATTTATGTAACTTCATTTACTTCCCCCAGGGTTGTTAAAATTAATCCCAACGGTAAGGGTATTGATATTTTCCGTCCTAATATTAATGGCGGTTTATATGGAATAGATTTTTATAATGGTAATCTTGCTGTAAGTGATTTTAAAGGAAATACTGTTTATTTCTTTGATACTTCCGGAAAGATTACAGGAAAGTTCGGAGGTTCAGGTTCTGCTGAAGGTTCCTTCCACGGGCCTCAGGGGCTTGTTTTTGATCAGAAAGGCCATATCTACGTTGTGGATAGCGGTAATTTCAGGGTTCAGAAATTTGATGAAAAGGGTAAATATATTCTCAGTTTTGGTAAAAAGGGGAATTATGAAGGTGAGTTCAGCAATCCCTCAGGTGTGGCCTATCTTGATAACAGGGTTTATGTGACAGATACAGGCGGTGCAAAAATTGCAGTTTATGATGAGTATGGGAATTATATTTCTGATCTAAGAAATGAGGTTATTAAATCGCCCCGGGGTATTTCTGTAAGGGGGAATAACCTGGTCATCTCAGATGAGGTGAGCGGAATTATTATTTACGATATTTCCAGCGGTAGGATTAGGCTTTTTGATTCCTGGGGCGACAATGAAAGGCTGCAGCGTTCAGTTGCGGCCCGTATTGACAGTGAAGGCTATATTTACGTTGTTGATTCGGTTCCAAACAGGCTTTACAGTTTTTCTCCGGTTGAAAAACGGTACACAAATATGGAAATTGAAATAACATCTGTGGATGTTCAGAAATTTCCGGTTGTTGCATTTTATCTTAATATTAAAGGGAGAGACGGCAGGCCTTTATACGGGCTTATACCGGAGAATTTTAAAATTACAGAAGACAGCTCTGTTATATCAAATATTTATACTGATTATCTGAAAAACAAAACGCTTTCCGCTTCATTTTCAATGGTAATTGAAAGATCAGGTTCCATGGAACCTTATCACAATGACCTGTCATGGTTTGCCGATTTTGTGCTAAAAAAAATGAAAAAAAATGACTCTGTTGAGTTGATAAATTTTAATAAAGACGTATGGACAGGCAGTAATTTTGACTGGAGCAGAAGAAGGACTCTTGAAGCAGTAAGGAAAAGGGATTACTCACAGGGGAAGTCAACCGGTGTTGCTCTTTACACAGCTCTTTCCAGCCTCCTGCCCAGACTTAACAGAAGGGGAGTAGTGTTTATTACTGACGGCACTCTTGATGATGATTCCTTCCGGCAGTATACTCCGGAAATCATTACTGATTATGCAAGGGAGCACTACATACCGGTTTATATTATTTCAATAAAGGAACCGGACCCGATACTGCATGAAATCGCTTCACGTACAGGAGGCCGTGTTATAAGGCCGCCTGAAGTTGAGAGTCTTAGGAAAATATACGATGAAGTGAGAAATCTTGACGAGAAAAGGTATGTTCTTGTTTATAACACATATAAACTGCCCTCTTTCAAAGGCTGGTGGGCAGATGTGAAAATTGAAGCGGAATTCAGAGGACAGCAGGGTGTTGAGTGGGGAGGATACTTTGTACCATAGCAGCAATGACAGAATGATTAATGCCCGTGTTAACATGGTGCGAAAACTTGAACAGAAGGGTATATCTTCAGGTTCGGTGCTTCAGGCAATGTTAAAAGTTCCAAGGCACATTTTTGTTTCAGAAGCCTTATGCTACAGGGCATATGATGATACTTCTCTGCCAATTGGTTTTGGGCAAACCATATCTACACCATCTGTTGTTGCATCAATGGTTCAGTCTTTAAGGCTTACTGGAGATGAAAAGGTTCTTGAAATAGGTTCAGGTTCAGGATATCAGGCTGCAGTTCTTGGTGAACTTTCAGGTCAGGTAACCGGTATGGAGCGAATTGATGAACTTGCGGAAAGATCCCGAGGTGTTATTTTCAGTCTTAAATACAGTAATATTAAAATTATAAACAGTGATGATTTTAACTCAGTTGAAGGAAATTTTGACCGGATTATTGTTGCTGCGGGTGTTAAAATATTTCCTGTGGAGCTGCTGGAAAAGCTGGAACCAGGCGGAATTCTGGTCATTCCGGTTGATGACAGCAGTAATAATCATATTATAAAGCGTTTTGTTAAAAAGAATAACTCAGATTACTTTGAAGAGGAAATTGGAAGAGCAAATTTTGTTCCCTATCTTGTCGGGGTTTAGACTGATTTTTTTAAAAAGATCAATGATTATAATTGATTATAGCACAGGCAGATTATTTGCTAATATTATCTGCTAACCATTTTACTGCTGCTTTTTTCTGATTTTCTCCACCGGCATCAGCACCTTCATCAGGATATATTTCAATATATTTGCTGCATTGTAGTCTGTTAAAAAGTCCCATTACACATTCAGAAGGAGAACCTGTATCTTTGAGGCCTGTTATAAAAAGAACCGGGCATGTTAAATTATCAGTGAAATTAATAATATCAAAGTAGCTTAAATTTTTCTTAATTTGAGACTTTTTATTCTTTTGTACTGAAATGATATCATTTATTTCTCTTGATGCATCACTTTCCGAAAGATTCTGTCCCAGAGGAATGTTGCAGAATATTGGTGAATCCATAACAATACTATTAATGCGGTCAGAATAGGCTGCTGTAAAAAAACCGGCCGCAGCTCCAAAACCCTTACCGTATATTCCTATAGCAGAACAGTCAATAAAACTTATGAGCCGCAGAAAATCAACTGATCTGAATATATCAAGGAATACTGAACGTCCATAATAAGTCTGCAGGTCTATTATGTTTTCTACAATGAATCCTAAAGCCCGTTCTTCATTGTCATCTGATGAACGGTTTTTAATCATTTCATGACCTCTAAGTACCAGAAAGAGGTGTGCGCATCTGTCATCAAGTATTTTAACAGGGTCCTTATCCGGATATCTGTTATAATCATGCAGATGTATAATTATTTTTGATTTTGCTGAATTTTTAGGTACAAGCATATAACCCTTTATTCGGACTTTCAGAAAACCATTATATGAAATATCATAATACCTGAATTTTGAAGTTGAACCTTTTGCAGATTCATGAATTTCCGGTTCAATAGGTACTTTTTTAATATCATTTATGGATTTATCCCAGAATTTATGAAAATCATCCTCCCTTGTAAGTCCAGGCATGTTCATGAAATACCTGTCAAAGGTTTTAATTGCCATTACTGCACTCCGCCGCCAAGTTTATAAATCATGTAATAATTTGCACTGAAAAGATAGTATATTGTAAATACAAGCAGGGATGATAATATTATAAAGAAAAGGAGTAGTGATAAATAGTGAAAAGGCCTTTTCATGAAATAAAAAAATATTGAAGCAGATTGGAGCCCCATTTTTTTTAAATTTTTAATTTTTTTATAAAAAAGAAGTATAATAAATAAAACTGTAAATAATAAGAAAATATTTTCCAGAATAATATTAAAAGTATTAACATTATTTACTGCAAAATATGAGAGGGGGAAAATAACAAGATTCATCAAAAAAACGCTGAGTGCAGCAACAATAACTGTTAAAAATCCGAGTGAAGATAGTTCCTTTACTCTGTCTTTCAGGCTTCCTCTTTCATATTTGTTTTCATGATTATTCATCACTGTTGTCCTCAGCCGCTTCAGTATCATTATCAGTATTGTCAGAATCTTTATCTTTTTCGATAAGGCCCTTTTCTTCAAGGGCTTTTTTTGCAGCACGTTTTACTCTTTGATTTGGATCATATTTCATTTTATATTTTAATATGTCAATTGTTCTTTCATCATCAAAATCTTTTATAAGCTTAACTGCATTAAGTCTTACAGAAGCATTGTCGCTTCTCAGTGAGTTCATGAGAAGCTCAACTGAGTCACTATCACCTAATGCAACAAGTGCTGCAACAGCATGCATGGAAAGATTATAATAATTCTTTTTCTTTTTAAAGGGGAATTCTTCAATATCTTTTAATAATTTTTTGATGTCACCTGCAGCTTCTTTTATTTTCAAAGCCCCAATAGCTTTTACAGCATGACTTCTGATTGTCATGTTTTCATCTTCATCATTAAGAATTCCAATAAGAAAGTCTTTTTGTGCGGCAGATCCGGTTTTCCCTATATATATCATAAGGCGTTCTCTTGCCATTTGCCCGGTTTTGGGATCTTTTATACTTGTTACTGCATAATCAAGAATATCCGGTGATTTCAGATCGCTTAACAATATTATCAGTGAATCTGTTAAATTTGAGTCAATACCAAGATCCCGTTTTTTCAGGATTTCTATAACATCATTTTTTGCTTCATGGGCTTCTAATTTACCCAGTGCATAACAGGCGGCAATCTGAATATCTTCTGAATCATCATTAAGAGCCTTGATAAGGGCCGGGATTGCCTCCCTGAATTTAAGATCTCCTGTAATAGTTATTGCTGTTTTTTTTGCTTCAAGATTAGAATCCTGTTCTATGACTTTAATTACTCTGCGTAAAACCCTTTTTTTCATTTCTTCACTTTTTATAG
>CAYYKZ010000052.1:0-12005 GCA_964468455.1 uncultured Leptospirales bacterium
GGCTATAACACACATGTAATTGAAAATACTATGAAGTTCAAGGAACAGCTTGAATCAGAGGGGAAAGAAGTACTTTTGTATGTAATAGGTAAAAAAGCATCATCTTACTTTAAGTTCATTAAAGTTGATGTTCAGAAAAATATGTTAAATCTTGAAGATAATTTCTCTTTTGATGATGCTGCAGCATTAGGTGAAGAGCTGACAAAAAATTTCACTGGCGGTGAAATTCAGGAAGTGTATGTTTCCTATACTAAAGTTCATTCAAATGTTAATCAGAAACCGGATATGTTGAAGCTTTTGCCGATCACCCCGGATATGGAAATTGATAGTGATGAAATTCCTAATGCAAGCCTTGATTATGTTTTTGAGCCTGAACCGGCAAAAATATTTTCATATATTCTTCCGCTATATTTGAAAGTACGACTATTTACCTGTTTTCTAGAATCATCATATTCTGAACATTTTGCCAGGCGGGTTGCCATGAAGAATGCTACAGATGCTGCAAAAGAGATGATAAGGGATTTAAATATTACCTACAACAGGGTAAGACAGGATAAAATTACAACAGAAATTTCTGAAATTGTTGGTGGAGCAGCTGCTCTCGAATAATAAAAGGTTAACAGGTTTAACTTAATTTAAGGATTAAGGAGTTGATTTATGAGTGAAAATACTGGAAAGGTAATACAGGTTATAGGCTCTACCCTTGACGCAGAATTTGCCGATGGGAAGCTTCCTGCACTTTTTAACGCTATTGTAATAGAAACTGAAGTTATGGGTGAAAAAATAAAGCTTATTAGTGAAGTCCAGCAGCATCTTGGCGGGAATAAAGTTCGCGCAGTTGCTCTTGCTTCTACTGATGGATTAAAAAGAGGTGATATAGTAGTAGATACCGGGGCACCAATTTCTGTTCCGGTTGGACCTGAAACACTGGGTCGTATATTTAACCTTCTTGGAGAAGCTATTGACGATCAGGGTCCGGTTGATGCTAAAGAATTCAGGCCAATACACCATGAGCCCCCTAAGTTTGACCAGCTTGTTCCAAAATCTGAGCAGTTTGAAACAGGTATTAAGGTTATTGACCTGCTTGCTCCCTATATCAAAGGTGGGAAAACCGGACTATTCGGTGGAGCTGGTGTTGGTAAAACAGTTATTATTATGGAACTTATAAATAATGTTGCTCAGCAGCATGGCGGTTATTCAGTTTTCGCCGGTGTTGGTGAGAGAACAAGGGAGGGTAATGACCTCTGGCTTGAAATGACAGAATCAGGTGTTATTAATAAGGCCTGTCTCTGCTACGGCCAGATGAATGAACCACCTGGAGCACGTTTAAGGGTTGCTCTGTCAGCTCTTACAATGTGTGAATACTTCAGGGATATGTCAGGAAGTGATGTTCTTCTATTTGTTGATAATATATTCAGGTTTTCTCAGGCAGGTTCTGAAGTATCAGCTCTCCTTGGCCGTATGCCTTCTGCTGTTGGTTACCAGCCGACACTTGCTACTGAAATGGGTAAGCTGCAGGAAAGGATTACATCTACAAAAAATGGTTCAATTACTTCTGTTCAGGCTGTTTATGTACCTGCGGATGACCTTACTGACCCTGCGCCTGCAACAGCATTTATTCACCTTGACTCGCAAACTGTACTTTCAAGGCCAATTGCAGAGAAAGGAATTTATCCTGCTGTTGATCCGCTTGAATCATCTTCCCGACTCCTTTCAGCTGACCTGGTAGGGGAGGAGCACTATGAGACTGCAATGGAAGTAAAAAGAATACTTCAGAGATATAAAGACCTTCAGGATATTATTGCTATTCTTGGAATGGATGAACTTTCTGAAGAGGATAAACTTCTTGTTCAGAGAGCAAGAAAAATTGAAAGATTTCTTTCACAGCCATTCTTTGTTGCAGAGCAGTTTACAGGTATGTCAGGTAAATATGTTAAGCTTGAAGATTCAATTAAAAGCTTCAAAGGCCTCATAGCTGGTGAATATGATGAATTACCTGAACAGGCTTTCTACATGGTTGGTACAATAGAAGAAGCTATAGAAAAAGCTAAAAAACTAGCAGGAAATTAATAATGGAACGTTTATTAGACTGTACCATATTAACACCGGAAAAGCTGATTTATGAAGGAGAAGCCGGATTTGCTGTTGTTCAGGCATATAATGGCGAGATGGGTTTTCTTTATGATCATTCTCCTCTTATTTCCATGCTTGGTATTGGTGAAGTTAGATTAAGAAATCCGAAAACTACTGATTATTTTGTAATTGAAGGCGGTATAGTTGAAATAAAGAATAACAAACTTGTTATTCTTGCTGAAAAAGCTTTCAAACAGAGTGATCTTAATGCTGCTGAGCTTCAGGAAAAAATCAACGAGTATGATGCAACAATTGCCCGTGAAAAACCTGATTTCAGAGAGAGATTTCTTATTAAGGTAGAACAGGATAAGCTTAGAATAAGACTTAAAGTAGCAAAAAGATAAATTCAGAATCATTTCTGATTGTTTAACTCTTTTGTGTTATTATAAAAAAACCCCTCTGCTGATGGCGAGGGGTTTTTTTATTAATATATAGTAATTTGCCGATAATATAGTATGACACCTGTAATTGATTTGAATTTCAATTGCCATTCATGTAATCTGACAATGAATCATTGGTGTAAAGGTCTTGACATCCAATACAATTGAAGTAAGAGGTTAACTGGATGATTATACAAATATAAATTGTAAGAAAGTTAAAATGAGAGCAAAAAAAATACAAGATAATGTACTATCTGAAATCCCTGATAAGAGTGAAATGCCAGTGAGTGATGAACTGAAAAAACGTATCGGTTCAAGACTCCCGGAAGGTGTTGATATTTCCTCAATAGGTAATATAGATCTTTATGAAGCTGAGATGATAGCAACAGAAGAGATTGTATTTCTTACAGAGGATGATCTTATTGAAGGTCTTGAGGATTTTGAACTTATTCCTCTTAAAAATGATGATTTCTCTTTAGATAAGTCTGAAAAAGAAATGAGTAAAAATTCCGGATTGAGGATAAAAACCATATCATCAGCTGAACCATCTGATGATATATCAGTTAAACCGGCTATAAATGATTCAGAAGATACAGATGAGATAGAAATTAATCTACAGGGAAAAGAATCAGCTGATGAAGTTCCGGAAAAATCTCCAGTTGACTTAACAGGTAATACTCAGGAAAGTATAGATCCGGTCACTGAATTTTCTTCAGATTCTGAAAATATTCCGGATGATAAGGAGATGCCCATCCCGGATAGTAATATAGAGACAGAAACAGAGTTGTATCTGGATCATATTGCTGATATGGAAACAGCAGAAACTGATTTAGTATCTGATAATGATAAATCTTTATCTGATACCAAAGAAGAATTTATAGAAGCAGCACCAGGAAGAATAACTGAAAATTCTATAAATATTCAGTTTGAAGAAATATTCGCAGAAACTGACACTGATGAAGAGAGTATTCCTGCCAGATTTCAGGATAATTTAATAACTAAAAATGTCAGATTTATTGATGATTTGAGGGTAAGCAGCAACAATGTTACCCGGCAAGGCTACAACGAAGACCCTCTTACGGAAAGGCTTGCCCGGATTATTCATGTCAGTGATTCTCCCATGACGGTTATTACAGCCAGGTCTGATTATTATGATAATCACGCATATATACTTGAAGATACAACTCTTTATGAAAAAAGTGCTGTTGCGGCTGCAGAAAGTGACGAAATTTTTTATGGAGACCCTGACCTTGATTTTTTTGAACATGCAATTGTAAAAAATGATTTCAGCAGGTTTATTCAGGAGATTGATGACTATTACGATATTACCGGCATTGAAAGTGAAAGCCAGATATCTGAAATACTTGGATTGAATTCTGAAGAACGTGAAATTATTAATGATGAACTCTTCTCAGGTTACTATAGTAATATTGATTTTGATTCAGAGATAGATTTTTTAAACCCTGACCTTGATTTTATAAACAGAAGCTATGTTGGAAGCAAAGATGTTAATTATCTTCTCAATAATCCGGAAAGTCTTGTTGATGAAGAAAAGATGTCAATAGAGGATGATATTACTGCGCGTTCTGCTATTGTTTTTGAAGAGGATGTTGAAGATCTTAAACTTCTTATGGAAAGGGATTACGGCACAACTGCACGGGAGAAAATTGAACAGGATATTTCGACTGATTCACATTTAAGTCATGATGTTGCGGAAATTACACCGGTTTCTGAACATGAAGTGATTGATGCTGCTGCTGATTCTTCTGTGATTATTGATATCACTGATCAGGTTATAATTCTTGAAGATAAAGAAAACATAGAAGCCTTTACAAGCAGGTTCCCGGATAAAAAAGAGGATCTTGCTAAACTTCTTTCCTATCTTGATGGCCTTTTTGAAAAGCTGCCTGAAGAAGCGGTTAAAAAATTTGCACAATCTGAATACTTTGATCTTTATGTTAAAGTAATGAATGAAGTAGGTGCCTGATATGGGTCTTCTTGAAAGAGCACTGCAGTATAAACAGAGATTGAATAATGACGGAAGGGAAACCCTGATTGATACAATAAAAGGGCCTGCTGAAACTGAATTTGTTTTGAAAACTGACGCAGCAGCAATTGACAGTCCGGTTAATGAGGATGATCATCCATATGAAACCACTGCTGAAGCAAATGACAATAATAATTTATCCTCCATGGAAATGCCTGAGTCAGATTATAATTCAGATTCAGATAGGGATTCTCAATCCGAGTCAGATTTAAATGATGACCCTGATAATTCAGTAGAAGAACCTGCTGAGTCTGAATCAGATTTTTATGCAGAGGATATTCCTGTTTATGATTCTAAATTAATCGAAGAAAACAGGAATGAGTTTCCTGAAGATGTTAAAGATATAAATGATGCAGGTATAGAAGATAATAACATATCTCCTGAAAGTGATGGTTCTGATCTGCCCCCAATGCCTGAAATGCCTTATTTTGACGACTACATGGTTCTTTTTGAAATTCAGAAGGAGTTTTACAGAAATGAAACTGTTGAAGAAGTTTTCGGCACAATTCTTTTTTCAATAATGGGACAGCTTGGCGTATCTTCGGCTTCCATTCTTTTTCCGGATAAAGATGATATAAACAGGTTTGTTGTTGCTGACTCAAGCGGACTTAAAGTTTCAGATGATAATCTGTCATGGTATAAAGAGAAGGGCATCCTTAAAACTATTGAGGAATTCAGGGAAGTTATTGATATAGATCAATTCAAAGATGAAACTGATTTAAGAGAAGAATATTACAGTTTTATTTCAATCAATACAAGACTGCTTGTACCTATGTTTGAAGATGATGAGCTTATTGGTGCGGTTAGTATTGGTGAAAAAATAAATGGAGAAAATTTCAATACTGCTGAGATTAACTTTCTTAATTCCCTATCCCAGATGGCTGCTAATGTTGTTGCTTTTGTTGAGAAATTCGAAAAAGCTGAATCTGAAAGACTTGCTCTCCGAATCGAATCTGAGATTCTTTCCGATGTTGATGTTTTTCAGAAATCCCTGCTTGATACCGAAGATTCTGAATCATTAACTGAGAATATCCGGAAAAACTTTTATTCACTTGGGCTTGAGTCTTATGCGGTATTTTTACAGCAGAATGATAGTGAAGATTACTACCCGGCTTTTTTTGAAGAAGATGACTTTATGGGTTTTGAAGATTCCGGTTTTATTATAAAAAATGACAATAGATTTATATCATTTCTTGCCAGGAAAAATGCTTCAATAATTGTTGATAATTTTGTAGATTCAGCAGTGATAAGCGATACTTTCGGAACTCAGCGTCTGGAAGAAATGGAGCAGTTTATTGCTTATCCATTTGTTATAACCGGAAAACTTACAGGATTTATTGCTATTTTTAAGATAAATCCTGCAATTGACCTACCTGATATAGATATTAGAATCAGAAAAATATCAAAATTTCTGTTCCCTTACATTGATAGAATTAATGAACTCGATCCGGAAAAAAATCTATACAGAGATCTGACCAGTAATGTCTACAACAGAATTGAAAATGAAATTCGTAAATCTGACGAACTTGGGATACCTCTTACATTGCTTGTATTCTCTGTTAAAAATTATAAAAGATTTTACGACAGATTTGGCGGTGTTGAAACCGGGCTCCTTTTCAGCAGAATTGAATCTATAATAAAAAGCAGGCTTTCTACAGGTGATTTTGCTGCAAAGATTGACAGGCATAAATTTATCGCTGCTTTCCCGGGAAAAGACAGAAAATTTGCTGCTACATTTTCATCTGTAATTAAAAATGAAATAACAGCCCATTACGGAAGCAGTGACTTTAAACTCCTGGTGTCATTTATTACTGCAGAGTTTCCCGTTGACGGTAGCGATCTTTACTCTCTACTTGATGTACTTGATTAGTAAATTAAATGCAAAATTTAAGTGAAAAACTCAGACAGCTCGGGGAACTCTTCTCCAATTCTATGGATCTCACTGATTCTGACCGGTATATGATACTCTCTACCCTTACAACTGATTCAGCATCCAGTCTTGTCATTACTCCTGAGGGAAAATTTCATAGAGACTGGATTGCTGATAATCTAAGTGAAATTACCGGTTATAATATGACAGAGATTGATACTTTTGAGAAGTGGGAAAAAATAGTTCATAAGGATGATATTGAAGAGTTCAGAAAATCTGTTGGAAAAATTATATCCGGAACCCCCGTGTCTATAGACCTTAGAATTATTTGTGCAGACAATACAACAATGTGGCTTAACAACACGGTTTTTCCTCTTAAAGATAAAGATGGAAGAGTTGTAAGGCTTATAAGTGCTGTTAAAAATATTACTGAAAGAAAATTGTATGAAAAGGAGATGTTTAAGTCTCAAAGACTTGAATCTCTGGGACTCCTTGCAGGCGGTATTGCTCACGATTTTAATAATATACTCACATCGATTCTTGGGAATGTAAGTCTTGCTAAAAATAATAGTCTGGGAAATGGTTCTGCAATTGATTATCTTTCTAGAGCAGAGAAATCAATTGAGTCAGCAAAAGCTCTTACAAAGCAGCTTCTTACTTTTGCCAAGGGCGGAGAAGTTGTATTTTCAGTAATTGATATTGTGAAAATAGTAAAGGAAAGTGCAGATATGAGCTTAAGCGGTTCGTCCATGTCTGTACGCTATACTGGTGATAATAGAAATTATAGAATTACGGGTGATAAAAATCAGATATTTCAGCTGGTTCAGAATGTTATCATAAATGCTGCCCAGGCTATGTCCTGGGACGGTATAATTGATGTAGACTTCATTTCATGTAATCTGCCTGAAGAAAAAAGAGGGCTTGTGCCAGGTGGATATATTTGTGTAAAGATACGTGATTATGGGGAGGGGATAAGTGAGGAAAATATTGACCGGATATTTGATCCCTTTTTTACAACACGGGAACATGGTTCCGGACTTGGCCTTTCTGTTGCACATTCTATAATTACCAGACATGGCGGTGGGATATTTCTTAATTCTTCAAAAGAAACCGGAACAGTATTTGAAATATACCTGCCGGAGGTAAGTAGTGAAATTGCTCATGAATCTGAAAATGAATATAATATGTACAAAAGCAGCGGACATGTGCTTATTATGGATGATGATTCTGATATAAGAAACCTGCTCAAGAGTATGCTTGAATTTATGGGATTTTCCACTGACTTTTCACAAAGAGGAGAGGATGCTCTTAAGCTTTACGAGGATTCACTTAATAATGGGAATCCCTATACTTTTGTGATTCTTGATTTAACTGTTTCAGGGGGAATGGGCGGATTAAGGTGTGCAGAAAAGATAAGAGAACTGAACAGCTCTGCAAGGATATTGTTTTCAAGCGGATATTCCTCAGAAATAATTGATAAAGAAAATATGTATAATGGTAAAACTGTTTTTCTGGAAAAACCTTACAGCATGGAAGAATTATCAAAAACAATAATGATTCTTGAAAAAGAATAATTATTTTTATTTTTTTTCTTATATCCTGCCAGTTAAAAACTAATATTATTCGAGCATTAGTAAAGTTTAATGCGTTATAATTGAGCGTAAAAGCGGAATTTTTAATTTTTTTCAAAAAAAGACCGGCTGGACGGTAATTTATTGTTGACATTGTTCTCATGTTGGTAATATTATTCTATTATAACGAATTACGGAGGAAGATAAATGAAACAGAAATATTTAGCATTTATTTTTATAATAATGGCTGTACCGGCTCTTGTTTTTGCTGCAGGGAGTTCTCCAAGTTGTGACACTAAATATCCTATAGTACTTGCTCATGGAATGGGTGCTCAGGCTAAAATTATCAATATAGTAGATTACTGGTGGGGCATAGAGGATGCACTTGAGGACGAAGGTGCAGATGTATATATAACTTCTGTAAATGGTATGGACAGTACTGCAAATAAGGCTGCTTCATTTAAATCTCAATTCCTTCAGATTCTTGCAATAAGCGGGAAGGCAAAGGCTAATATTATTGGTCATTCTCACGGAACACTTTATACAAGATATGCTATTTCAAATCTGGGTCTTGGAACTAAGGTTGCTTCTCACACAAGTTTATCAGGTCCGCATAGAGGAAGCTCCGTAGCTGATACACTTTTTAATATAGTGCCTAATCAGGGATGGAGTCTTGTTGGTGATACTCTTGATATAGTTTATACCTTTGTTTTTGGTGATGATGACCCCAATTCTCTTGATAACGGTATTCAGGTAACCAGACCATATATGAACAATGTTTTTAATCCAAATACACCAAACGTATCAGGTGTATATTATCAGAGCTTTACATCAAAGATCAGATATATGTCTAACAGTCTTGTTCTTGGACCATCATGGCTGATATGCCTTTACTATGAAGGTGCAAATGACGGTCTTGTTTCTGTAAATTCTGCAAAATGGGGAAATTTCCGCGGAGTTATTGAAGGTGCTTTATGGAGCGGTGGTGTTGACCATCTAAATATGGTAAACCAGTTCTTTGGAATTACTCCGGGTTTTGATGCAAAAGACTTT
This sequence comes from uncultured Leptospirales bacterium, assembly GCA_964468455.1. Lineage (GTDB taxonomy): Bacteria > Spirochaetota > UBA4802 > UBA4802 > UBA5550 > JBBAGC01. The sequence continues at coordinate 9,055 of CAYYKZ010000052.1, forward strand.
TATATTGATGTTGTTGCGGATCTAAGAAACCGCGGATACTAAAGTTTAATTAAACATAAATGAACCGGGGGCTGTCTGAGATGACAGCCCCTTTTTATTAATGATTCAGGGGGAATTTTGTGAAAGGTGATAATCGTAAAATTTTGATATTACTGCCAGCGCTTGTAATTATAGCAGTAATAGTTGTCAATGTTATTTCAAACAACCTGGGAGATGGTAGTTCGAATGAAAAAATTATTTCACCATCATCAGATCAGGTTAGTTACAGTGATGTGAAAGATTATTTGAAAAGAGTAGATTTTAATGAAAATAATACAAAAGAGATATTTAAGGATAAAATTGTTAATAAATACACTCTTAAATATTTTAAGTTTTTACAAAGCCGTTTTAAAGATATGTCTCTTGAGGAGCATTTTGATGCTGTTAAAAAATATCTTTACTCATCAATGGACAGTAATGAGGCAGATATGCTTTTTGCCATATATCAAAGATATATAGACTATGAAAATATTATGGCAGAAGAGTTAGCTAAGGTTGATTCTCTCAATTCAACAGCTGATTATTTGAATGTTCTGAAGATGATGAAAAACAAGCAAGTTGAGATGTTCGGACAGGAAAATGCGGATATTCTTTTTGGGGTGTCATTGAAAATGAAAGAGTATCCGGTAAGGCGATCTGCGATTATAAATGATAATACAATGTATGCGGAAGAGAAAGAGAAGAAGATTCAAAAACTTAATATGGAAATGTGGGGGGATGAGTGGAGGAGTGTTGAAGAATCCAAGAAACCGTATGTAGCATATAATGAAAAACTTTCACTGTATTCAAAGGATTTTCAGGAGATGAGTGAAGCTGAAAAAAAAGAAAAGATAATGCAGGTAAGAAAAGAAATTTTTCCAGCTGAAATTGTACAAAGACTGGAAAATCTTGATAAAGAACTTGAAGCTGAAAAAGAGCAGGAGGATTTATATCGGCAGAAACAGGAGTCGATAAGTAATGATAATACTCTTACAGCTTCCCAGAAGCAGGAAAGAGTTGAAGCCTTACGAAAAGAGATTTTTGGTGAGAATGCTGAGCTCATTGAAAGAAGGGAAAGTATTGAAGCTGGTAAAATAAATATAATGGAAGAGTATGTAAAACAGCACTAAAAACCAGAGGGTTTTCTGATATAAATAATTATAGCAGCTGCTGTAATAAGAGCAGCTGCTATAATTATGATATCACCATAAATTGTATAAATGGTTAATTCTTTTCTTCTTGTTAATTCCCCGGTTATTACTCCTGATTCATTAAGCCCCATACTTTTTATTACTTCTCCGGAAGGTTTAATAAGTGCACTTATTCCGCTGTTTGTTATTCTTGCCATGGATCTTCTGTTTTCTATAGCTCTTACAATTGCACTGTTAAAATGCATATAAGGCTCGTATGTATTCCCGAACCAGGAATCATTAGCTACATTTATAAGTATGTCAGCACCCTCTTTTACTCCTCTTCGGATAAATGAAGGATAAAGAGATTCAAAGCATATTGAAAGGGACGGTGTTATATCATTGCTGCGATAAAGGGGTGGTTTTTTCCCGGAAGTAAAGGTATCAGGTGAACCCATTACTCCGCCATGGCTTAATCCGGCTATTTTTTTTTCCGAGTATGGGAACAGTATCTGTTTATCGTAAATATAGGATAATAGTCCTCTGTTGCTTATAAAAATAGAATTGTACGTGTTTCCCATGTTGTCCATTCTTGTCCCGCCGGTAATAAATATTGTATTATTACCGGTAAAGGAATTAACATTTTGAATAATTTCAAAGTTTGTTTTGTCAGATGAGTTTAATACTGTTTCAGGCCAGATAATTATTCCTTTGCCTGAAAAATTCTTTGAAGTTAAGTTCATGTAGTTCTGATAATTGATAAAAGAGAGGGATTTGTCCCACCTTTCCAGAGAGCCGGTATTGCCCTGCACACCTGTTATATCTACCATTTGATTTTCGGCATTAGAATTATAATTTTTCTTTTGAACCGAAACGCCATAAAAAAAAGCGGAAGTGCATAATAAAATAATCGGAATAATGAATTTCAGTTTTCTGTATTCGATATCAATGATTCCCATAGTAAGCATGTAATTTATTAAAACAATGAGGAAGGAAATACCGTAAATCCCGATAATATCAGCTCCCTGTATAAATGGAGTTCCCACCTGAGAGTAGCCTATAAAATACCATGGAATTAAAAAATCAGATATTTCCTTTGTATATTCTACCATAATCCAAAGGGAAGGGGGGATTAGTAAGTTAAAAAAATAGAATCTGCTTTTTAAGACAAAGTGCATTATACCATAGATGGAAAAGATTATTGCACCTGGAACTATTACCAGAAAGGTAGTGGTTGTGAGTATAAATGGAATACCTGCTTTATAGTTGACTATACCGGCATAAAAAATCGGTATGCAGAGTATTGTTGAAAGGGGTATAGAGAAAAGCAAACAGTTGATGATTACTGTTTTGATATTCTTACTTTTTTCAATGGAAATAAATAAAGGTATGAGAGAAATAAAAGATATATACTGAAGTGAATGCCAGGGAACTGCAAAATAATATAAAAGAGAAGATATTATGGGTAAAAAAAAACCATTATTTACCAGATAAATTTTAAAGGATTAATGGCCTTTCCATGGCGCATTATAGTATAGTGAAGATGAGGGCCGGTTGATCTTCCGGTTGATCCAATGGAGGATATAATATCTCCTTTATTTACCCAGTCCCCCCTCTGAACAAATATTTTTAAGCAGTGAGCGTACATGGAAGTATATCCGTCATGATGCTGGATTATCACAGTATTACCATAACCATCGCGCCATCCTGTGAAGAAAACCATCCCCTCTCTTGCTGCGCGAATAGGTGTTCCGGTTCTTGTAGCTATATCGATCCCATTATGGAACTCCATACCCAGCTCAT
>CAYYKZ010000053.1:0-255 GCA_964468455.1 uncultured Leptospirales bacterium
AAATAGTGAATAGTAAATAACAACTGATGAGAAAAATACTGTTGTTACAATTGACATTGCTGCAACGAGGATTGATGTCTTTCTAACTCCAAGCCATGTTGCCAGAGTATCTCTTCCAAGAATTAAATCCCCCTGAAAAGCAACAAGATCAATAATTGTATTCCTTAAAAATATAAAAAGATAAAAAAACAACGCCATTGCAGCATATTTTAAAACAGGAACATTCTGCATGAAGTAGGGAATGTAAATTACAGC
>CAYYKZ010000053.1:339-8800 GCA_964468455.1 uncultured Leptospirales bacterium
AAGTTCTTTATAATGCTCTTTTAGTCCTGGGAATTGAGTTATATAATTTTTTAAGAATATCAGTGTTAAGTTTCTTTACTATTGTTTTGGATAAGGGAGCAGAATATATAATTCCGAAAAAATACGGGATAAGCAATGTATACATAAGCATAGGTGATAATAAATAAGCCAGATAAAGTGAAATAAAAAAACCGGGAATTGACAGGCCAAGCAGCAGAGGTCCATACTTTTTATAAACACCGTACTTATAGGAATTGCTTTTAATAAGAAAATGCCTGTCGAAATAATTATTAACTGAATACATAATAAAAATATAGAGAGAAGCAATCAGGCCTGATTTGTATTCCATCTGCAGTCCTGCAAATTTCTGCGCAAGAAGTACCATAACAAAAGCTGCTATTGAAGAGATAATATTGCTTCGAACTAAAAACTCAAAATACATTTTTAAACTTTTAGTTAAAACATTGCTCTTGGAATACTTTATGGAATATAATTTTTCCAGTACATTATTTATTATCCAGCCTGGCGTTGATGCTCCTGCAGTTACAAGAACAAAATCTGAATTTTCAAAATCGCCGGTCTTTAATTCTTCATCAGTTTCAATGTGCAGGGTTTTAACACCATTATCAGCACCAATTTTAGCCAGACGTGTAGTGTTAGCTGAATTTTTGCCTCCTACAACAACAAGAGTATCAATACCCTTTTTAATTGCTTCATTTACATCATCCTGTCTAAGTCTTGTGGAATCGCAGATTGTATCAATGACATTTACATTTGAAAAGGAGCCTGTTATTTCCTTAACTATTTCTTTAAACTGAGCTCTCTCATGAGTAGTCTGGGAAACAACAATATATTTATCAGCAGCAGGAACTAATTCAACATCATCAATCTTTGAGACTACAAATACACCAGATATGGCGTAACTTTTTAAACCGATAACCTCTGCATGATCCTTATCACCTACTATAATTGTAAAAAAACCATCGCCTGAATATTTTTTAATGATTGATTGTACTCTCGCGACACGGGAGCAGGTAAGATTAATTGTTCGTAAAGCTTTTCCACGGATTTCTCTACTCTCAGAAACAGGTATACCATGAGTTCTAATCGCAACCTGTTTACCTTGAATTTCATTGAGTGAATTGATTGTAATTAACCCCCTTTTTTTCAGCACTTCAACAGACTGGGGATTATGAATTAAAGGCCCATACACATAAATATTTTCATCTGAGGAATTCAGCTCATCTACTATTTTCAGAATAGCATTTCTGACTCCCATGCAGAAACCGGAATGACGAGCCATTTCAATTCTCATTATCTATTCACCCGGTGATAATCGGATATCAGGCTTTCCAAGTGTTCCCCTGATATATAAAGTTAAAGTATCATTTTTTACCATTGGCAGTATCATGTCCCTGTATTCCGAAAGTATACCTGAATCCGGATTAAGATTAATTGTGAGGTTTATTGAAGATGCTGGTAAAAAACTACCTGGTTTAATATTACCGGTGACTGTCCCTGAAAGATCATCTCCTGTAACTTCAAACCTGTTGATATTAATAGTGCCTGAAATAAATTCAAAATCACAGTTAACTGCACTTAACTGAATTGTGCCGATTTTTAGAGACATGGGACCAATGGGACCCTGAAATGTTATTTCATTAAGTCTGATTACGCCGCTGCTTATAAGTAACTTAACATTGCCTTCTGCCGGGACAGGGCCTGAATTTTTTAAGATTAGGTCAGCGTTACCATTAAGATTAATGGTTGAGTCAAATTTTGGTGACAGGTATTTTAACCCGTTGATGCGGAAATCTGTAATAACATTTTTTTTATAAAAAAGAGTCCACGGATTTTTATTTAATGCAACAGCAGAATTTTTGAATTCAATTTCATCACTGTTATTTAAAACAATGTAGGCATCATTTACAAGAATATCATTAAAAAGTGATAATTTAATATCCTTCACAGAAATAGTCCGTAGAGCCTTCCCTTCAAAATTGTTAAGCTGCTTCATTATAATTATATCATAAGGGAAGGTAATTATAACAAATAGTATTGTTGAAATAATTGAAATAATGAAGTATTTCCAGAAATGAGGAACCTTTGTAGCACTGTTTACTGCCTGAAAAAATCTTTCAAAAGAGGGAAAGGTTTCTGCAACCATGCGATGCAAGGCGGAGGAAAAGGGGCCTTCAACTCCCTGCGGATCGCAGGGTGTTTTTCCTGAAGAGATTGTTGCTTTTTTTCTTTCCTCTTCAATTGATTGCATTTTTTATCTCCTGTAAAAGCTGACAACTGTTATAACAGCATCATACCTGTTAGTATCTTTTAGTCCTGCGGTAAGTGTTAAATTTTTGATTTTAAGCATAGTATTTGAGTTTTCAAGTCTGCTTATAAATTCAAGTAATGACTGAATATTAAGTCCTTCAAATTTAAGTTCAGTTGTAATTGTCTGTATACCTTCCTGGATACGTCCGGGTCTTTCCCTCAGGTAAACTTTATTTCCGGATATATTTAATGAAACGGCAATCTCATCTACAAGAGTCGAAATTCCTGTACCTGAAACAACAGCGTTTTCAAGCCTGTCCTTTTCATTTTTAGTTTCTCTGTACTGTAAAATTAATTCATCGAACCTTACAAGTTTATCTCTGCTGTTTCTGTTAAAATCTTCTGTTCTGGATTTAAAATTTAATACAGGTACAACAAGAAAATAATAAAGAAAAAGGGCTCCTATAAGTCCGCCAAGAATCTGGAGTAATCTTTTCTCTCTTCTGGATAATTTCAGCATATTAGAAGTATTTATTCCTTAAATTATTTTAATTTTAAAAATTAATTTAAAACCATTACTGCAAAGATCAACTTACTCTTTAATAAGAATGCTTTTAAAAAATGTTTTGAAATTATATCGTGCATCATTTTTTTTCTAGTTTCCGTTTAATTGTCATAGTAAAAACACTGCGTGATGCATTTGAATCTCTGATATCTGAGCTTACTGATTCAAATAATTCAGATTTTCTTAGATTATTTTTAAAAGTTTCAAGTTCTGTACTGCTGCGGATTTCACCTCAAAAAGCATATTGTTTCCGTCATAGGTTATCTTTTTAAGGTCAAATCCTGCAGAATCGGGGAAATTTTTAATTACAGATGATATAAGGCTCATGAAGGAATCTTTTTCACCTGTAACTGCTTTTATGACTGAAAGTTCTTTTTTGAGTGAATTAAGTTTCTTTACTGATTCAGCCAGAGGGTCATCAGGAGCTGTTTGTGTATTAAAGAATCTTTTGTATCGGTCTTTGAGTATGTTCTCGTAGTAATTGCTGTTTTTGTTCACAAGAAAAAAGGTTAGTATAAAGTTGAAAATCAGAATTATTAAAGCAGCCGAAATAAAAAAAACCGGCAGACGGTATTTTTCAAAACTATTTTCTGCTCCTTCGGGCAGCAGATCTCCCCGAAGAAGATTTATGGAAAAATCTTTGTGGTTCATATAAACGAGAATATTGCCGAAACAGACCGAAAATCTGCTTTTACTGATCTGGTCAGTATATTCATTGAAAAAAGGCATAAAAACAGCAGGAATGTTAATTATATCACTAACAAAACCTGAAAGACCTTTAATGTTGGATCCTCCACCGGACATTATTATTCTGCTGAATCCGGAAAAATCATTTCTTGAGTTATCTGAAGTTACTGTTACTATTACTTCCCGGCATATATCAAGGAAAAGGTTTCTGGTGTCTTCGTGAAGAGCCTTAAATTTTGATTTACTGAGTCCTGATTCCTTAAAATTGCTGTTTTTAATATCATCTTTTTTATTTATATCAATCTCCAATGATTCAAAAACAGTTAAAGCTTCATTTTTAGAAATAGAGAGATTATCAGCAAGTCCGGTTATTAATGTCTCAATACCCAGTGGAACTACCCGGGTAAATGTGACCGAATTATTTTGAATTATATTGATAATACTTTTTTTATATCCGGTATCAATCTGGATAACTGATTCATCATTAACAGTGTTGAAATATTCATAGCATCTGAAAAGCCCGTTTGATTCCAGTCCGGTAAAAACAGGGTATAGTCCATGGCTGTTAATCAGGTTAACCTTCTGCTCAAGAACTGATTTGTCAATTGCAGCAAAAAGAATCTTCCCTGAATCATCTTCATTAACAGGGAGCATCTGAAAATCATAGGTTACGGAGCTGATGTCGTAGGGAATTTTTTCCTCCGCTTCATAAGGGACAGCGGCAGCAATTTTTGTAACATCTGAAAAGGGGAATGTCATTTCCCTTAACGAAAGTTTATCAGACGGAGCAGTAGTGATAATTCTGCAGTCAGAAAGATCATGGTTTTCCAGAATTCTGGAAAAAGCTTCATTTACTGCTTTGATGTAATCACTATCTGCAATATCAAGGTCTATTGTTTCATGAATCAAAGAGGTTATTTCGAATTTCTTAAACCCTCTTTTCAATTTTACAATTTTAATAGATGATGACCCGATGTCAATTGACGCAATATTATCGAACAAAAAAATCCTCCATGAGCTACTGTTCTTTCGTATATGCTAAAATTTTTCTGTTTAACCTGTCAAAATAAATAATATGCCTGGCAAATCCTTTGTCAACAGAAGCAGTAACCGTGATTCTGAAAATCTGAGATTTGACTGTTAAGAGATTTTCCAGATTGTGATCTTCCCCTAAAAATGTATTTATTTCGCTCACTGCTTTAAATGGCTGAAGCTGGCGTCTTTTAATAATATCCCCGGCAATTTCCTCGGTTATTGAAGGAGTAAGTGCCATGAGAATTCTAAATGAAGCTGTATTTATATTAATTCTATTGACTTCAGATGTAAAATCATCTCTATCTCCATGGACACGGAAGTAATTATCAAGCCTTCTGTTTTTTTCTCTTCCGAATTTCTGCTCAATGGAATCTTTGAATGATGTATCGCTCTCTTCAGCTGCTTCTTCACCTGTTATTCCAAGAATTTTATCTAAAGGTATATTAATAGTACCTTTATTATCTTCAACAATATTTTTTTCCATCCCGGAATTTCCTCCGCCCAGGCCGTAGACTATTTCAGGTGTAAATCCCTTAATAAGAAGAAGTTCTGTAATGCTGTCCATAAGTTCATTTTTAGCTGAATATGGAGGGGTGAGCGTGAGATAGTAGCCTGAAGATTCAGCTCCATAGGGTGAACGGAAATCGTCAGGGTCAACCCAGTCTAATAATGTATCTGCAAGGTCAAGGGGAAGGCCCATATCAAGAAATAAACGCTGTATCATAGCGAAATATGGTGTTTTTTCAACAAGATCATTAGCAAGAACACTTAGATTGATTTTGGAATTTTCATCTTCAAATTCAAATTTAACTGTGCCATTCATGATTGGAATTTCCGGGAAATCAAGTGCCCATATATCATTATAGGTATCTATGTTTTTATCATTATTGAGACCAGGCATAAATGAACCGGCAATGCCAAGTCTGTCAACATCAAGTACTGCCTTTGCAAGTTCAAGTCCTGAATAGGCAAGATAATCAGCGGCAGCATCAGATCTGAATCTCTTAAAATATCCGATGTATGTATGAGAGCGGAGAAAAAAGTCAGAAGTCACTGTAACAAGAAATGCTGATATAACAAGAACAATCAGAAGAATGTATCCGCCTTTTAAATTAATTAGTCCTTTAATTCCTTCATCTGCAAGAATTTCTTTTCTTGTTCTGTAATTATTTATAATTGATGATATTATTCTAGTCATTTATCATGTCCGGAATTGTTGATATTTCATAAATCTCCGGTTTACCGTAAATATCTTCAACCTCAATTGATGTTTTAATGAATTCAGGTATATGTTCATTTTCCCGTGAGTCCCATCTGTCAGTCCAGTCATTGCGCAATGACATGGAAACCTTGAAATCCCGGACCTTTTCAAGAATTATTTCTTCTGTAATTGATTCTGTATCTTTATCTGTAAAACCAGGTTCAATACTTCTTATGAGGCTGTTATAGCCTCCTGTATCATGGGGTTTTAAATAATATGATACCCTGTAAATATCAAAGACAGGGTGTCCCTCTTTTATATTGTTTATAATCCTTAAATCTTTATAGTCATAAGTAACAAATGTTAAAACTGAAGAGTTGTTTTTTACTGTGCATAAAAAACCGGCTTTACCATCTTCTCTCCAGTATATATTTGAAATATCTCTGTCAATTTTTCTTAAAACAAGATTAAGACTTTCATAAAAACCGGATAAAGCTGTGCCGTAATTTACTGTTTTTAATATTGAACTGTAGGCAGTATAAATCATAAGTAGAATAACTGACGAAACAGACACCGCTACAAGCATCTCTATAAGAGTAAAACCGCTGTTATTTAGTCTCAATTTTGACATTATTTCAATTGATAAACCATAGTAATAGTAAATTCATTCTCGCGCCCCCTGTAATCCCATTTAACAGTTATATCGGTCTGCTGGGCAATAAGAGGCCCCAGAAAGGGGCTTTCATAACGCTTTGTAATTCTATCGTATCTGAAATCAGGCTTGTTTTCAATGGAGGCGTCCCTCAGGTCAGTCCCACGCATTTTATTAATTCTGAATTCATTCATTAATGATCTGGCTAATACTACAGCTTCTGTATAATTACGGCTGTTGTTTATGACATTTATACCTGAAGAAATACCTGAATATACGCTTAGAAGCACAACTGAAAGAATGGTGACAGCTATTAAAACTTCTATTAGAACAAAGCCCTTACTTTTTTTCTTCATTTAAGCACCTGTATCTCATCAATGAGGTCTGGTGATTTATCGTTTTTTTCCTTTCTGAAAAAAAGATTATTCCCTTCTGAATTGACTTTTACTGCAAAATATTCACTGCTGCCGTCAGAGTAAAAGGGTATAATGACATTACCTTCTTCAATAGTTCTTCCGCCTTCCAGTATTACAGTATCAAAAATAAAACTGTTGCTGAACTTTCTCCGGGATAGAACTTTTCTGGAATTTATTTCAAAACTGTTGTCTGATATATTATGAACACTCAAGGAGTTTCTTTCGCTGAACATATCCGGTGCAGGGTCTTTACTTTCATCACCGGGAAGATTAAGCTGAATACATAGATAATTGGTTTTACCGTAAATAAAGGCATCATCAGCAACCGCAGTGATATAGGCATTGAAAAGTGAAGATTCCTGTCTCTGTGAATTTATAAAGCCTGATATACGCGGCAGTGCAATAAGGGCCATTACTGCGAGAATCGCTATTACAACAAGCAGCTCAATAAGCGTAAATCCCTTATTGCATATAAGTTTATTCAATATTACTCCCAGCTGATAATATCAGCGTTAGCTCCATCACCGCCTTCAAGCCCGTCAGCACCAAGACTCCAGATTTCAGGGCCGTCGCTGTATTCACCGGGATATCTGTACTGGTAAGGGTTTTTCCAGGGGTCAAGAAGAGCATCATTTTTTTTCTTAATGAACCCTTCGTCAACAAGAACCTGTAGTCCCTGGTCTGTTGATGGATATTGGCTGTTTTTCATGTAGTAAGCTTCAAGGGCAAATTCAAATGTTTTCAAGTCTGTTTTAACTGCTGTTACTTTTGTGTTATCAAGAACTCCTGTAAAACGGGTAACCGCAAAACCGGCCATAATTGCAATTATGGCTACAACTATCATCAGTTCAAGAAGGGTAAAACCACGGTTGCTTTTAAGTATGCCTGCAAGTTTTATAAGACGTGTTTTAATTTTCATTTTAACCTCACAAAGAATTATTATTTTTTTCTCATATTTCGTTTTTAAGAACATCTCTTCAATAGCAGGATAATATAAAGATTTTATCCTGTGTGCTGCACAAATCCGGATTAACAAAATATAACCGGTATTATTCAGTTTACAAGCAGATTCATTTCCATTATTGGCATCATCACAGAAAGAACAATTATTCCTATGAGGAAGCCCATTACAATAATTATCAGCGGTTCAATCATTCCTGTGATACTTGTAACTGTCATATCTATTTCATTTTCATATACCTTCCCGATATTAAGCAGCATCTCATCAACCTTGTCACTGGCTTCACCTGCAGCAATCATACCTATAACCAGACGGGGAAGGAATTCATTTTTTTTAAGTGCCTGTGATATCGAGACACCTTCCTGAATGCTTTTTGAAGCATTTTCGATTTTTTCCTCAACAATAACATTATCAACAATTTTTTTAACTATTTCAAATGATTTTAAAAGATCAACCTTGTTGGATACAAGTACTCCCAGGTTTAATGTAAAGCGGTAAACAAGAACTTTATTGTAAAGCCTGCTTACTATAGGGATTTTCATCTTAAGTTCATCAATTTTTCTTCTACCTTCATCTGTGGAGGAATATTTTGAGTACATATAAATCAGTATAATAACAAAGATGGGGATAAATAACCAGAATGTTGTTAAAAAATCACTCATTGCTACAACAA
>CAYYKZ010000053.1:8900-11983 GCA_964468455.1 uncultured Leptospirales bacterium
AAGATGGGGATAAATAACCAGAATGTTGTTAAAAAATCACTCATTGCTACAACAATTTTTGTAGGTATGGGAAGGTCTCTGTTCTGGTCTGTAAAAATACCTGTGATTGTTGGAATAATGTTGACCATGAGAAAAATTACTATAATTGATGAAAAGGTCAGCATAAAGGAAGGGTACCACAGGGCTGCCCTTATTCTGTTTTTAAGGAATACCTTTTTCTCTTCCATTTCGGAAAGTCTTTCAATAACTTCATCAAGTGATCCTAAATTCTCTCCAACACGGATCATGCTGATATACATTTCTGAAAAAACATCTTCATGTCTGGCAATAGAGTTTGAGAATGAGGTTCCTTCCTCGATTTTTTCACGTATATCGATAATGATATTTTTAAAGGGCTTGTGGTCAATCTGTTCAATAATGTCATTAAGGGCAGTTACAAGGGGCATGCCTGCGCGTAAAAGTGTTGATAATTGTCTGGAAAAAAGGCCAACCTGTTTTCTGGATGACGCCTTGTTGATAAAATCATAAAGGTTGTTTTTGATTTTATTTAAGCCGCTCGTTGATGTTTTGTTTCCGGAATTGTCAGCAGCTTTAATTGAGATAAGAAAATTCCCGGATTTGCGGATTTTCTGTATTGCAGCGGACTCAGAAGAGGCATCAAGAGTATCAGTTATTTCATCTCCGGTTTTTGTCAGCGCCTTATATTGAAAAAGCATAATAAACTCCTCAGCTGACCCGCAGAACTTCTTCTAGTGTTGTAACTCCGTCAATAACCTTGCTTATGCCGTCATCTAACAGCAATACCATACCTTCCTTTAATCCCTGGGCTTTAATTTGTCCTGAGTCAACTTTACCCATTATCATTTTTTTTATTTCATCTGAAAGGGGCAGAAGTTCAAAGATACCGATTCTTCCGGAATAACCAGTCTGGAGACATTTGTCGCAGCCCTTTCCTCTGTAAAGGACCCCTTTTTTGAGTCGGTTTTTAGTTAAACCTGCACGCTGGAGTTCCTTTGCGTCAGGCTTGTACGGTTCTGAACAGTTAGAGCATATTTTTCTCACAAGTCTTTGTGCAAGAAAGGCATTTACTGATGAAGTTATCAGGTATGGTTCAATCCCCATATCCATTAGCCTTGTAACACCTGATGCTGCATCATTAGTGTGGAGAGTTGAAAAAACCCGGTGTCCTGTTAATGCGGATTGAACAGCTATTTCAGCAGTTTCGGCATCCCGTATTTCTCCAACCATAACAATATCCGGATCCTGTCTTAAAATAGATCTAAGGCCGGCAGCGAAAGTCAGGCCTATTTTTGGTCTTGTCTGCATCTGGCCTATGCCATGAATCTGATATTCTATAGGATCTTCAACTGTCAGTATATTTACATCCTCATTGTTAAGCCTGGTAAGCATACTGTAGAGGGTGGTACTTTTACCGCTGCCTGTAGGGCCAGTAACAAGAATAATTCCATGAGTAATCTTTATCAATTCGTCATATTGTTTAAGCATTGATTCTGAAAAGCCAAGAGAGTCAAGACTGAAATCGATGTCCGATTTATTCAGAAGTCTCAGAACAAGTCTTTCTCCGAAATGAGTTGGAAGCACAGAAACACGGATATCTATTTCCTTGCCTCCAATCTTTATCTGAATCCGCCCATCCTGGGGCAGCCTGTTTTCAGCAATATTGAGGTTTGCCATTATTTTGATTCTGGAAATAACAGCATCCTGATATTTTTTAGGCGGAGTAAACATTCTGTAGAGAATGCCGTCAATACGGAATCTTACAACCAGATCCTTTTCAAAAACTTCAAAGTGAATGTCACTCGCTCTTTCAGTTACAGCCTGTCTTATGATCGTATTGACAAGCCTGATTATGGGAGCTTCGTTTGCCATATCCAGCAGATCAGTTGTTTCTGCTGCAGTAGTGGATAAAATTTCGAAATCGGATTCTTCCAGGTCTTCAATAATTTCTTTAGTGGAAGCAGTTTCGGCTGATTCATAATGGGTGTTCAGCACCCTGCTTATTTCATGCTCAGAAGCAAGTACTCTCTGAATTTTATGGGCCGGGAACATTCTTTTAAGATCATCAACCGGCTGAATGTTGAAAACATCATCCACAGCGAGAAGTATTGTGCTGTCATCTGCGCGAAAAGGTGCTATTTTATTGCTTTTGAGAAAATGCGAAGGCAGGCTGGTGAGTATGTTTTTATCATCATGAAAATCAAGGTGCTGAATAAATTCAAGGTCATGCTGGACTCCAAGAGCCTGAAGAATATCTTTTTCCTCCGCATATCCTTTCTTTATGAGGATCTGCCCGATTTTCGATCCTGAACCTTTCTGGAGAAGAAGGGACTCCTGTAATTTTTCTGGAGTTATTATTCCTTTATCAACAAGAATTTTGCCAATTAATAGTCTTTTATCAGCCATTGCTTACTTGTTATAATTTTCCTGGATTTTTTTCATTTCCGCCTGTTTCTCTTCTGTAATAGCTCTTATTTTGTCCGCCTCTGTTACAACACGGGGAGTAATAAAAATAAGAAGATTTGTTTTGCTGTTTTCGCTCGACTTGCTTTTGAATAACCAGCCCAGAAGGGGGATGTCGCCAAGGATAGGGACTTTTGTTTCTGTTTCTATTTTCTGGCTTCTCATAAGCCCGCCAACAACAATTGTTGTTCCATCAATAACTGAAACCTTTGTTTTCATATCTCTCTTCCCGAGATCGGGAGGGATAATTGTTCCGCTTGATAGGTAAGTGGTTTCTCCGAGTATGGAATTCACCTCTGTAAAAAGATCCAGTGTAATTTTGTCCCCCTTTGTTATGTGAGGGGTTAATTTAAGTTTTAAGCCCACAGACTTATATTCAAAGGTATAGTATACTGTATTGTCATCTGTTATTCGGCTGTTAGTGGGCACTGCAATTTCTTCTGCTACATTTATTTCCGCTTCATGATTATCTATTGTGAGAATGTGAGGTGTTGATAAAATATTAATATTTTTATCAGTACCGCTTGCATTAAGTAAAGCAAAGTTGAGAATTGATGTATCACTTATATAACCAAGAGTCATCTGTCCGGGAGTGAGAGGAA
>CAYYKZ010000054.1:0-1387 GCA_964468455.1 uncultured Leptospirales bacterium
AACTATCCGCATGTTCTTATTAACGTCTAAAGCAAACTTCCATGCCTTCGGCGACCACCAATCACACGGGACAGCAAAGATAATCATGGTCTTGCCTATTTAATAGGCTTCAGGAACAAAATTTTTGTACTTGTTAACTGGTTTGCCGACTATATGTTTTATGAGAGAGCAGGCAGGATAGTCCTCCCCTCCTGCAATCTGAAGCAGCAGGAATCAGTCAAGAAGAAATCTAAGGGAAAGTGATCTGAATTCATCGCTCTTTTTAATAAATGAGGGGTGTGCTCCGTTATGGAATATATGGACATAGGATTTTTTAATTTTTGCGGAGAAGTCCCTGATTATCCGGTCAGCGTCTGAAATTATTTCATCTGTTGCAGATGCTGTCATTAATAAGGGGGTTTTAATCTCCTCCAGTTTCCCTGCAAGTAAAGGGAGTCCCCTGTTCACAAAGGACATCTGCATTTCGCTGTTCCACTGAAGTATCTTTTCCCATTTTGATCCATTCATTCCTGAATAGTACTGTTTTAATGAGGAATTTTTTGCGTTATCCCTGTGTCTGATTATTTTCTCAATGTATGCTTCGCTGAGTTCCTCTCCCGGGAAACTGTCTATAATGGCTTTATGAATAATCCCCGGATTATTTATAATGCTGTTAACCGCAACATATGCACCGCATCCTACTCCCAGGAGTGATACTTTTCTGAGTTTAAGCTTTTCACATATAAGGGGAATTGCAGAGGCGTTGTCCTGCCCGAAGTTATTTCCTTTATATTCGCCGGATTTCCCGTGACTTAAAAGGTCCGGTGTTATTACCTTAAAATAGCTGGCATAGAATTTAAGTTCCGGATCAAAAAATTTTGATGACTGGCCATTGTCATGTATCATAATAATAGCGTTTGAATTGCTGCTGCCTGAGACTTCAAAGTTCATTTTCCCATATTCTGTTTTTATATGTGGCATCTTTACCTTATCCGGTTTAATAAATAAATGCGAGTAATCAGATGGCAGAATGGAATTAACTGCTTTATTTTTCAATAAGTTTTCTGCTTTAGAGAAGGGTTCATGTTGCTGGTTCCGGAATTTATTTCAATAGTCCTGACAATAATTGTAGCATTTTTTTCAGGGTTTATGTAACTTCATTTTATTATGGAAAAAGAAATATTGTCTGAATATAATTTTGATAAATTAAAAACATATTATCTTCTTGCACTTGAAGCAGGGAAAATACTCCCCTGGGAGTATGATGTAACCAAAGGGGTAATACGGAATATTTTCGGCCTCACAATGGCTTTCCGTGAGAAAGTTGATTCCCTGAATTTTACAAGATGGATTGAAATGATATACCCGGAAGACAGGGAAAAGGTTGAATATCTTATAAATGAGATGA
>CAYYKZ010000054.1:1450-11855 GCA_964468455.1 uncultured Leptospirales bacterium
CACCTGAAACATTAAGGTGGCTTCGAGCTGTTGCCAGGGTTACTGAAACAGATGAGCATGGGATACCGCTGACAATAGCTGGCATTAATCAGGATATACATGACTTTAAAATGGGTGACCTTGAAAAGGCAGAACAGGCGAAAAAGCTTAAGGAGAGTGAAAAAAAACTCAGGAATGCCATGAAAATGGGGAAAATCTCACCCTGGGAATATGATTTTTCCACAGGCAAAATGACAACAGACAGAAACATGGCTGAGATATGGGACATGGTTGATTTTTATGAAACGGGAGATCCCATAGATACCCTTCGGAGTGAGGAGAGGATCTATCCTGATGACAGGGCGCTGGTTAAGGGTATTTTTGAGCAGTCAGTGGAGGATGGAACCGGGTTTGATGTGCAGTTCAGGATAAACGCGGGTAATGTTCTAAAGTATATGCATTTTCACTGTGAGACTGTTGCTGATGAGAATGGTAAGCCTGTAAAATTATCAGGACTTGCCCAGGATATAACTCATCTTAAAAAAATGGAGGAGAGCCTTTTAAAACAGTTTGAAGGGTTAAAGTTTATATCTGATCAGGCCGGCCTCGGGCTATGGCAGATGGAGATTAATACTCGTATAATTTCCCGTCTGAACAGAGAAAAGGATTTTTTTGATCAGGATAATGAACAGAACAGTTTCTCTTTTGATGACCTTAAAAAAATTACCCACCCGGAAGATCTCTCTTTTCTGGAAAGCAGATTTGAACAGCTTTTTAATGGTTCTGAGGACCGTATTGAAGTTGAAGTGAGAATTAAAAGGAAGGGTGTTTACAGGTGGATCTACATATACGGAGTTACTAAATTTATCTCTGGTAATGGTCCAGAGCTGATTGAGGGTCTTTACCAGGATGTAACTGAAAAAAAAGAAATTGAAGGGCGGCTGTACCAGTCTCAGAAAATGGAGGCAATCGGACGACTTGCAGGCGGGGTTGCCCATGATTTTAACAATATTCTGCAGGTTATAATGGGCTACAGCAGCCTTGCTTTAATGGGTATTGATTCGGAAAATGAGATATTTGAATATATAAGCAATATAGTTGATTCAGGTGAAAAGGCTAAAAATCTTGTTAAGCAGCTTCTTCTTTTTGCCAGAAAGGAGAAATTCCGTCCCGGGCTCGTAGCTCCAAATGAAATGGTAGCTGATTTGATAAGGCTGTTTACAAGGATAATGGGTGACAATATTTCCATTGATTTCAAACCCTATCCGGGCCTCCATAATATTTACGCGGATTCCGGGCAGCTTGAACAGGTTATAATGAATCTCTGCATTAATGCTAAAGACGCAATGGTTGAAGGCGGTCAAATAATTGTCAAAACTGAAAATATTGAGCTGGGGGAATCCTGGAGAAGTTCTGACATTACTATACCCAGGGGGAGTTATGATGTTATAACCATATCTGATACAGGTCCGGGTATCCCATCTGAATATATACGTAAAATTTTTGAGCCCTTCTTTACAACAAAAGAGCGGCATCGGGGAACGGGCCTGGGACTTGCCATGGTATACTCTATCATAAGGCATCATGGAGGATATGTTGATGTGACGAGTATTGAAGGGAAGGGGACAACCTTCCGGATATATCTTCCAGTGATTGAAAGTGTTGAGGAGATCGCTGATGAACAGAAGCAGGAAATGTATCCAAGGGGTATTATCGGAAACGCCACTGTGCTTTTAGCAGAGGATGATGAGAAAATCCGTGATTATACAGTAAGAATTTTAACTGATGCAGGGTACACTGTTTTTGACTGCAGTAATGGGAATGAGGCAGTAAAACTTTATTCAAAGATGAAAGAGAACATTGATATTCTTGCCTTTGATGTTATGATGCCTGAAAAAAACGGATGGGACGCTTACGGGGAAATAGCCGAAATTAAACCTGAAATTCCTGTGGTATTTTTCAGCGGATATGATGAAAATATTCTTTCTCCTCACTTCAGTGACTCGGCTAATGTTAAATACATACAAAAGCCCTTTAAATATTTTGTTCTTATTAATGCTGTGCAGGAGCTTATTGACAAGAGCAGAATTTCCTGATTCAGATTCAGTAAAAAACATATTTGTCCCTGATTCTGCGGGAGTCAGCTTTGGGGCCGGGGGGATAGTTTAATGCCGGGTTTAACTGTTTATTCAGGCAACAGGCTTGAAACACTTGCATCTGAGTTTTCACGAATAATCGGGAAATCTCCTCTTCCGCCAATGACAGGTGAGATTGTAATAGTTCAAAGTTCAGGAATGACCAAATGGCTCTCCATGGAACTTGCCCGCAACCTGGGGATATGGGCAAACTGCAGGTTCCTTTTCCCGAATCCTGCAGCTGGTGAAATAATGGATCTTTTTTTCCCGGGCAGCGGTGATGAACGGTTTTTCGATAAAGATATAATGACCTTTAAAATAATGGATATACTCTCCAGCCCGACCGGGGCCGGGTTTTCTCCGGATATACAGGATTATATTTCCGGAGATTCTTCCGGGCTTAAACTTTTTCAGATCAGTTCAAAAATAGCAGATACATTTGACCAGTATATAACATTCAGGCCTGAAATGATCCTGGACTGGGACAGGGGTGATTTCAGCAAAGATGAGTTGCAGCCCAGTTTACGGAAAGAGCTTACAGGCTCAATTGAAAGGCTGAATCCGCCTGCTTTGATGGAAAAGCTTTTTCAATCATTAAAAGATCCGGGCTTTACCCCTGCAGCACCGCTGCCTGAACGGATAACAGTTTTCGGTATTTCCTATATCCCCCTGTATCATATAAATGTCCTGAGGGCAGCATCCCTTTTTTCCACTGTTAATATTTTTGTCCTGAACCCATCCGGCAGTTACTGGGGTGATATCCTGAAAGAAAAGGAGAAAACCGGTATTATTGCCAGGGCTCCGGTTAAGGCCATGGACCCAGAAGACCTGCATCTTGAAACTGGTAACACCCTTCTTGCGTCAATGGGGCGTGTGGGGCGGGATTTTCTGCACTATATTTTTTCATCTGACATTGATATCAGTGAGGATTTTCATGAACCTTCAGGTGAGAGCCTTCTTAATATGATTCAGGGTGATATATTTACTCTTACAGACAGGGGAGGAGAAACTTCTGAAAGCTTTCACCTGTTTACAGAGGAAGAAGTAAAAAAAGATAATTCATTGCTTATTAATTCATGTCACAGCGGAATACGTGAGCTGGAGGTGCTGAAGGATTATATCCTGGATCTGTTTAATAATGACCCCTCCCTTGAGCCGGGAGATATTCTTGTGATGACCCCTGATATAGAAAATTATTCCGACTACATACAGGCTGTATTTGAAAATACTAAAGAAAGCATATCCGGCATTCCATATTCAATTGCAGACAGAAAAGCGAGAAGCCTTTCTCCCGATGTTGATGATTTTTTCAGAGTTCTTGAACTTGAAACCGGACGATTCACTTCAACTGAAATTTTTTCTTTTCTTGAGAATGAACATATACGTGCAAGGTTTAAAATTGCTGCTGAAGATGTGGAAAAGCTTATAAGGTGGGCAGATGATACCAGGGTATACTGGGGAGTAGACGGTAAATGGAAAGAGGATCTGGGGCTTCCCCCATGCGGAGAAAATACCTGGCAGTCAGGAATAGGCCGGATGATTACAGGCTTTCTGGTTCAGAACAGGGGTGATCTCTGCATGGACGTACTCCCATATGAAGGGGTTGAGGGAGGGGATGCAATCCTTCTGGGGCGCTTTATCTCTTTTTTCAAAAGTCTGGTGCATGTTTCGGATATCCTCAAAAAAAACAGAACCCTGGAGAACTGGAGCAGCTCAATTATGGAGATAATGGAGATGCTTTTTGAGGATAAGGGTGATATACCGGAAGATCTCCTTCCTGTAGCGGATTCGCTTGATAAAATGAAAGATACAGGTAACGGGTCAGGCTATGAAGGGGCAATTTCTCCGGCAGTGGTAAGGTTATGGCTTGAAAAAAATATTTCAGCAAGATCATCTGCATTAAATTTTGTGAACGGGAAAGTAACATTCTGCGAAATGCTTCCAATGCGGAGCATACCTTTCCGGGTTATATGTCTTATTGGAATGAACAGTTCTCTCTTCCCCCGGAAATCCAGGGCTCCCGGTTTTGACCTTATTGCCGCGAATCCTAAAAGGGGCGACAGGTCTGTACGTGATGAGGACCGATACCTTTTTCTTGAAACTCTTATTTCCGCAAGGGATAAACTTTATATAAGCTATACCGGACAGAATGTACGAACAAACGAGGAGATGAATCCTTCAATTGTTGTAAGCGAGCTCATGGACTATATTGAGCAGGGATATGGGATTGAAGGGGGAAATAAAAAAATCCGGGATTTTATATTTAAAAAACAGAGACTCCAGCCCTTTAATCCTGCGTATTTCAATGGTACTGAATATTACAGTTATAATGAGTCTGCTCTTAAAAATGCTGTTTTAAGCCTTTCCTTTGAGAGAGAGGAAATCCCTTTTTTTAATACTGCTTTTCCGGATATTATAAATGAAAGGGACAGAATTGATGCAGATGATTTTATTGAATTTTTTGTAAACCCTTCAAGGGCCCTCCTTTCAGCAAGGCTGGGAATTGGACTTGATCCGGGGGATCTGCCTTTGCGGGATGAGGAGTCTTTTAATACTGGAGGACTTGACAGGTATATTGCAGATGCAGCTGTTCTTAAGGGCATTGAAGCCGGGAGAGACATGGATGAGTATTATAAAATACTCTGCTCTGCCGGTATTCTTCCCCATGGTTCTCCGGGACGGGTATTATACAGTGATTCACTTAAAGAACAGAGTTTCTTTTACGGCAGATTAAAGCCCTTTTTAACTGAAAAGGATGAGGCTGAGCATATTCTTGTAGAGGCGGGCGGCCTTAAAATTTCAGGTACTGTAAAAAGTCTTTATAGCGGGAAGAGTATCTTTTACCGCTGTTCCGGAATAAAGACAAGGGATATGCTAAGGGCATGGGTTTATCATCTTCTCCTTTCCGCTTCAGGGGAAAGGGAATGTGAAACAATTCTTTTCGGCAGGGATGAGCGTGTTAATATAAATCCGCTGCAGCAGACACGGGCACTTGAATACCTTGAAGTACTGGCCGGACTTTTCCGCAAAGGTATGATGGAACCCCTTGAAGTTTTCGAAAGGAGTACATTCTCCTACGCGAAGGAATTTTATACAGCATCATCGGAGCCCGGGCAAAAAGCTATGGGAAAAGCTGTGTCGGAATTTCATGGAAGTAAATATTTGCAGGGAGACATTGAAAATTTTTACGTAAAAAAACTTTTTACAGGCTACTCTCCTGAGAGAAAATTTGCAGAAAATGCCCTTCTTATTTACGGGCCTGTTTATGAAAATATGGAGAGGGGAAAATAATGACAGAGGAATTTAATCTCCTTGAGGCTCCGCTGGAGGGCTCAAATTTAATTGAGGCAAGCGCTGGAACAGGTAAAACCTTTACCATTGCAGGTATTTATCTGCGCCTTATAGCTGAAACAGGATTAAAGGTGGAGGAAATTCTGGTTGTTACCTTTACAATAGCCGCAACAGAGGAGCTTCGCAGAAGAATAAGGGGTAAGCTTAAAAGCGCGCGTGAAGCACTTGACGGCATTGATACAGGTGATGATTTTATAAGGGATTACCTGCCTGCGCTTAATAAACTTTCAGGAGCCAGGCAGAGAATTGTGAATGCCCTTAAAAGCTTTGATGAGGCATCGGTTTACACTATTCATTCATTCTGCCAGCAGGTACTTGTTGACAATGCCTTTGAAAGCGGCTCACTTTATAATATTGAGATCGCATCTGACAGGGACATGCTTGTTAAGGGGCTGGTTAATGATTTCTGGAGAAAGACTTTATATAACTCTTCCGATTATATTGCCCGTTATTTCCTTAAAAGAATTTCTCCCGGTGATCTTCTGGAGCTATATAAAAAAAGGCCTATGGACCCTTCTGCGAGAATCGAGCCTGTACCTGTTAACCCTGATATGGATAAGCTTGAAGTTCTTTACCGGAATCTGGAGAGGGGATTTTCTGATCTTAAAGATTCATGGGCTGAAAACGGGGATGAAGTAACTGATATTATAAAAAATTCCGGCGGTATTAACAGGAATATTTACAGGAAAACATCAGCTGAGTCAATGATTGAAAAGATCAGCATTTATCTGGCCGGTGATGACCCCGTAACTTTACCGGATGTTTTTGAAAAATTTACCATGACAAAAATTCTGGCTTCACCTGGGAAAAGCGGACCATCGCCCGAGTCGCCGTTCTTTATGTTATGCGACAGTTTTTATCCCGGGGCTGTAGAGACTGCAGAAATGCTTGATGATCTGCTGATTTATACAAAGCATGAATTGTTTAATTATATTGATACAGAGCTTGAAAAGCTTAAAGGAGAAAAGCAGGAGAGAAGTTTTGATGATCTTATAAGGGATGTTCACAGGGCTGTTACCGGCCCCCGTGGGGGAATTCTGGGGAGTAATGTTTCAGGAAGATACAGGGCAGCGCTTATTGATGAATTTCAGGACACGGACCAGCTTCAGTTTGAAATTTTCCGCAGACTTTTTAATAATAAAAAATCGGTGCTCTTTCTTATTGGTGATCCTAAACAGGCAATTTACAGATTCAGGGGAGCTGATGTTTTTTCCTATATTGACGCATCAGAGCAGATGGAGAAGAGCTATACCCTGCTTAATAACTGGAGATCAAGGCCTGAGCTTATTAATGCTGTGAATACTTTTTTTAAAGGATGCGAAAACCCCTTCAGGTTTGAGCGGATAGGCTTCTCACCTGTGAGGGCAGGGAATGAAAACCAGGCTGATCCCTTTTACTGTGATTCGGTTAACTCGTCAGGCATGGATATTGTCCTTGCCAGGGGAGATGTCAGTGACGAAGTGAGCACTTCTGAGGCGGCAGAGATTATACTGGAGAGTATAGCTGCAAAGATTTCCGGGATTATTGATCCTTCTTCAGGCAGGTACATGCTTGGGGAGAGGAGAATTAATCCCGGTGATATTGCGGTTCTTGTAAGGACAAATGATCTGGCAGGGAATCTCCGGTACAGGCTTCGCAGACTTAATATCCCCTCTGTTATTCAGGGCGGGGAAACTGTTTTTTCCACACCTGATGCAATTGAACTTTTTTACATTGCCGCAGCCGCTGCAGAACCTGGCAATGAAAGATCATTAAAGGCTGCAGTTTCAACAGATATTTTTGGGATTAAAGCCGGCGATTTCCCCCTTCTTTCTTCAGCAGAGGGGAACGGGCGTTTCCGTTCATTTGATGAAATAAGCGGCAGATTTTTTCATTACCGTGAAATATGGCATGTCAGCGGTATTATGCCCATGTTCAGGGAGCTGCTTATTCGTGAGAGGGTTGAGGAGAGACTTTTTTCTCTCCCTGAAGGTGAAAGGCGGATAACTAATATTTATCATCTTATTGAGCTGCTTCACAGGGCTGAAAAGAGCAGGGATCTGCCTGTCAGCGGGCTTCTTGCATGGTTCCGGTCATCAATAACTGAAAAACCATCTGATGACGAATACCTTACCCGTCTTGAAAGGGACGATTTTGCGGTGAAAATTCTGACTGTTCATTCCAGCAAGGGGCTGGAGTTCCCTGTTGTTTTCTGTCCTCTTATACCTGAAGGTGACAGCAGTATAAGGGGGCCTATGATTTACCATGATAGAGCTGATTCAAACAGAACTGTCATGTTTCTTGACAACAACGCAGCAACGTCTCAGGAAAAAGAGATTTATAAAACAGAGAATTTTGCGGAAAATGTAAGGCTCATTTATGTTGCCCTGACCAGGGCAAAGTCCAGGTGCTTTGTCTATACAGCTAAAACAATAAAAGATTTTACCTCCAGTACGCCCTTTTCACTTTTTTATAAACTGCGAAATGATATAGGTGAAATAACAGAAAAGCCCGGATTTAATGAATATAAGGAAGCTATTGAAAAAATATCATTTAATTCACAGGGGTGCATTAACTTCCAGGTCAGTAATATAACAGAAGGGAAGCGTTACGATTCTGTAATTGATAAGATTAATTTACCGGAACTGAGTGCCCGTATTTTTAATGGGACTATAAAAGATGACTGGCGTGTATGGAGTTACAGCTCTCTTGTAAGGGGTTATGAATCAGAGGGGAGGGATAGAGACAGGGATGCTTCCTCTTTACCTGAAATTCATATGCCGGAATCTGACAGTATATTTACATTCCCTTCCGGGGCAAAACCGGGGCTTTTTATTCATGAGATTTTTGAGAATATTGATTTTACATGGCCCATAGATAATATCAGAGAGATCATTGTCAGCAGCATGACAAAATACGGATTTGACAATAAGTGGGCCGGCTCTATTGAGGATATGGTTAAAAATGTTCTTAATGCAGATATTGATAACCGGGGTTTAAAGCTTTCGGCTGTTTCTTCTGACAGGAGACTTAATGAACTGGAATTCCATTTCCCTGCAGAAAGCGGAAGTGTTGATGACCTTAAAAATATTTTTATTTCACAGGGGGGTAACACAGCCGGTGCAGCCAATGGTATAACCGGATTCCCCTCCCTGAGAGGTTTTTTAAAGGGCTTTATAGACATGGTTTTTCTGTATAAGGGGAAATACTATATTACAGACTGGAAGTCTAACAATCTGGGACCTGGATATGAATTATATTCACATGAAAGAATAGTAGAGGAAATGGGGAGGCATAACTATTTTCTTCAGTACCATTTATATTCTCTGGCTTTGCACAGATATTTAGGCCTGCGGCTGGGCAGGGATTATGACTTTAACAGGGATTTCGGCGGTGTTTATTATCTTTTTGTAAGAGGGATTCATCCTGAATTTCCGGGAAGCGGGGTTTTTTATGACAGGCCTGAAAAGGGGCTTATTGAAGAGCTTGATTTATTTTTTAAGACAGGGGCTTAATAAACCATGAATTTTACATATGAAGAAATTCTGAATTTAAGGTGCTTTAATGATATAGACAGGCACATAGCTTCCTATCTTTCTGAAAAAGGGGAAACAGATAAGCCGCTTTTTGCAGTCATTGTAATGCTTTTAAGCAACAGAATTTTTAAAGGTGATGTTTGTCTTCACCTGGAGAAGATTGAAGGGGCAAGGCTTTCAGATTTTTTTGATGAAACTGAACCGGATTATGAGAAATGTTTAGAGATAAAATTCCCCGGGTTAAGTGCTATTGAAAAAATTATTAAGGAACACCCTGTCTGCGGCAGGGGACTCCCTCTTCTTCTTGATGAAGGGAGGATCTATTTCAGCAGATTCATGGATTATGAAACATCACTGGCTGATGACATAAAAAAAAGATGTGCTGCTTCTGCGGAACCGGGTGACCTGGAGATTGTAAAGGATGTCTTCCCCTTATTTTTTCCTCATAGTTCCGGAGAGGCTGATATGCAGAGTGTGGCAGCCTGTATTGCTATAATGAAAAATTTAACAGTTATATCAGGTGGGCCTGGAACTGGCAAAACATCGGTTGTTGTTAAAATAATTCAGCTGCTTATTGAGATGGCACTTATAAAAGGCGGGGAAATATCGATAGCCCTTGCAGCTCCCACAGGAAAGGCTGCAGCGCGTTTGAAAGAATCAATAGATATGTCATTAACAGCAAATCCGCCATCTGAATCTGTATTAAAATTTATACCTGAAAAGGCTGTGACAATACACCGGCTTCTTGGATATAGAAGTTACGGCGGGTTTAAGCATAATGAGGAAAATCCCCTTGAATACGATCTGGTTGTTGTAGATGAATGTTCCATGGTTGACCTGCCATTAATGTCCAGGCTTGTTAAGGGGTTAAAGCCGGATTGCCGGCTTATTCTCCTTGGAGACAGGGATCAGCTTGCTTCAGTTGAGGGGGGGGCTGTATTCGGAGACATCTGCGACAGAGGTAATGAACATGGTTATTCCCCGGCGGCTGCTTCAAGGATGGAATCTTTTCTTAATATTCCCTCATTACTCCCGGTTGAAAAGGGTGGTGCGGAAATGCGTGACAGCCTGGCTGTGTTCAAAAAAAGCTTCAGGTTCAGTGCAGAAAGCGGAATCGGACTTTTAGCTGATATGATAAAAAGGGGTGATTCCAAAGGGGTAGCGTCAGCAGTAAAAGCAAATGATCTGCAGGATGTTTGTTTTGCAGAACCGGGAAGGGGTGGTTTTCTGGACCAGGTAATAGAAGAGGAGTGGAATAATTATTACTCTGCCTGTGAAAGAAGTGATAATATTGAAGAGATTATTAGAGGGTTTATAAGTTCCTTCTCTATTTTGACTGCAGTAAGGGATGGCGATAGAGGTATGAGAAAAATGAACTCCCTTGCTGAGGAGGTGCTTTTAAAAAAAGGTATTATTGAAAAAAAG
>CAYYKZ010000055.1:0-11809 GCA_964468455.1 uncultured Leptospirales bacterium
GCCATGTTGCAGAGGGTCATCCGGGATTCCATTGACATATTATCAACCACCGGGCCAGTAAACTCCATGACCTTATTTGTTGCTCCATTAACTCCGATTTTAGAAATAATATATAATATTACATCCTTGGCATATACACCCGGGGCAAGAATACCTTTTAAAACAAATTTAATAGTTTTAGGGGATTTAAAAGTACAAACTCCTTTTAAAATCCCTACTTCAAGGTCAGTAGTACCCACACCGGCCGCAAAAGCTCCAAACGCTCCATGAGTACAGGTGTGGGAATCACCCATTATAATAGTATAACCTGGCCTGGTAAAACCCTTCTCCGGGAAAATGGCATGGCACACACCATTTCTTCCAACATCAAAAAAATCTTTGATTTTATTACGCTGTGCCCATTCCCTTAAAATTTTTGCCTGTATGGCTGTTTTGGTATCCTTTGAAGGTGTAACATGATCTATTACAACCTTGATTTTATCAGGATCAAAAACCCTGTCCTTACCCCTTGCTACTAAATCATTAATAGCAATAGGTGTGGTTATTTCATGACAAAAAACAGCATCAAGTTTCAGGACATGAATCCCGCCGTCAAGTTCATCAATTCGATGAGCATCGAATATTTTTTCTGTTAAAGTTCTGCCCATTTTATTCCTCAAAAATATTATTTAAATGAATAGTAACTGCTTAGTTTACATACAAAAAGGATAATGATCTAAAAAAATAAATGTTACTGGAGGTTTATGAAGTATTATTTTACATCTATAAAACAGTACCAGCAGGTACATTTTTTATATCGGTTTTTTCTTTTTCAATACTTTTTTTATCCTCTTCCTGTATTACAATTTTTTTACTTTTTAAATTGATTTTAAATTCCCTTGAGCCGGTGGTTTTAACACTTAAAATCCTTTCAGCAATAAGATCTTCAATCTCTCTCTGAATTAATCGCTTTAAATTTCTTGCTCCGGATGAATTATTAAATCCCTTTCCAACAAGATATTTTTTAACAGCTGATGATATATTAAGTTTAATATCAAGGTCTGCAAGTGATTCCTCAAGTTCATCAAGCAGAATATCAACTATTGAAGCAAGATCCTTTTCAGTGAGCCTGTTAAAGTAAACAATCTCATCAATACGGTTTAAAAATTCAACTGAAAAAACCTTTTTAAGGGTTTCGTATGATTTAGCCTTGTCAAAATCAGCAGAACCGGTTTTGCCGAAACCGAGATTCCCGGTTTTATCTAATTCATTGTTCCCGGCATTTGATGTCATAATTATTGTTGTATCCCGAAAACTTACAGTAGTACCGGATGAATCTGTGAGTTCACCTTCATCAAACACCTGGAGAAGTATATTAAAAATATCAGGATGGGCCTTTTCTATTTCATCAAGTAGAATAATTGAATAGGGCTTCCGTTTTACCTTCTCAGTAAGCTGCCCACCCTCTTCGTAACCAACGTATCCCGGAGGAGAGCCAATAAGCCTTGAAACTGAATGTTTTTCCATAAACTCAGACATATCAAGCCGGACAATACTCTTTTCATCATCAAAGAGAAAATCAGCAAGTACTCGAGCCAGTTCGGTTTTACCTACACCTGTTGGTCCAAGAAAAATAAAAACTCCATTGGGCCTGTCTTCACTCCCTATACCCGCTCTTGAGCGTCGGATAGCCCTTGAAACAGCTTCAACAGCCTCATTCTGCCCTACAATTCTTCTATGGAGATAATCCTCCATCTTTAACAGCCTTTCTGATTCATCTTCCGCAATTTCTTCAAGTGGTATTCCGGTTATCTCAGAAACCACTTTGGAAACAAGTGCAGGTTCAACATTCACCTCATAGGTGTTTGATCTGTTTATCCAATCCTGCTCAAGGGTTTCCAGTCTGGATTTTTTTTCGGAAATAAGATCCCGCACTCTTGCAGCCTGTTCATATTCCTGACTCTGAACAAGTTCAATTTTCCCTGTATTAAGTCTGGCAATTTCCTCTTCAAGTTCTATTATTTCATCCGGCTTCTCTATATTTTCAAAGCGGGACATGGCACCTGCTTCATCAATAACATCAATTGCCTTATCCGGGAAATATCTATCTGTAATATACCTGGCTGAAAGAAAAACCGCATGCTTTAACGATTCATCACTATACTTAACCTTATGAAAGGCCTCATAGGTATCTTTCAGTCCCCTGATGATTTCAAGTGTTTCATCCTCGTCCGGCTCTTCAATTAGAATATTCTGGAAGCGCCTTACCAGTGCACTATCCTTTTCAATGTAAAGTTTATACTCGCCAAGAGTAGTTGCACCTACGCACTGGAGATCCCCCCTTGCAAGAGCCGGTTTAAGAATATTGGCCGCATCAATTGCCCCCTCTGCTGCACCTGCACCTGTAAGGGTATGTATTTCATCAATAAAAATTATAATACCTTTTTTGCCTGAAATTTCATTAACAAGTCTTTTAAGTCTTTCTTCAAACTCTCCCCTGTATTTTGTCCCGGCAACAACAGCAGAAAGATCAAGAGCCAGTACCCTGTTATCAAGAAGAGCATCAGGAACCTCCCCCCTGAGTATTCTTTGAGCCAGACCCTCAACAATAGCTGTTTTTCCCACACCTGCTTCACCAATAAGTATGGGATTATTTTTTCTTTTTCTGGAAAGAATCCGTATCACCCTGGAAATTTCACTGTCTCTGCCGATTACAGGATCAAGCAGCCCGGAAGCAGCCTGAGCAGTAAGGTCAACGGCAAATTCATCAACTGCTGATGGTTTCTGATCAGTCTTTACAGGAGCTGCTTTTATTCCGGGCCTTACACCAAGAACCCGCAATATTTCATCTCTGACTATATCATAGTTTATTCCGCTTTTAGCAAGATCTGCAAGCCCCAGACAGGTCCCCTCCTTAAAAATTGCAAGAAGGAGATGCTCTGTTCCGATGTATGAATTTTTAAGGGCTCTTGCTTCATCACGGGACAACTCAATAATTTTTTTAAACGACTGAGTAATAGGTATTTTACCCAGAGTAATAGTATTACTGCTTACCCGGAGATTTTTCTCAATTACAAACAGTATTTTTTCAAAATTTACACTCAGGTTTCGAAGTATTCTTGCAGCAACTGAATCATCATCTTTAAGGAGGGAAATAAATATATGCTCCGGACCAAGCGCTTCAGAATTTAATCTGCGCCCTTCGTTCTGAGATGATATCTCAAGTATTTTCCTTGATTTTTTAGTAAACTCAAACATCTGCTTCCATCCCTTCTCTTAATTCTCTTCGGAGAAATATTGCCCTGAACTCATCACTGCTTACAATACTGTTGAACCTTATGCCAAAATACTCCTGAAGATGAGACCATTGTATCCTTACCATAAGATCATTAATTTCTGAAAGATCCATACCCTTGAAAATTGAAAGAATCACCCCAAGCCTTATTCTGGAAAGATTTTCAATTGACTCTACATAATTAAGCCGTCTGGCATATTTTAGAATTCCGTATGATCTCCACACAGAATCCTCCAGTTCCTTTTTTGAATTACTGAAAAATTCATCTCTTGCCTGGTCTTCATTTTTAATAAGCCGGTTTATAACATCATCAGCTGTTTCCAGTATTTCAGATTCGGAAAGGCCGGAACTTTTCTTGTTGCATATATGATACAATCCGCCAATAACCCTGCCGCCATTACCCAGTGTGCCGTTTATCAGATAACCCCGATCTCTTATTTCATTAATATGATAATTAAGCTTTTTGAGCATAACCAGTGCCGGAAGATGCATTATAACTGAAACCTTAAGCCCGGTTCCGCTGTCTGAAGGATTGGCACAAAGATAACCAAACCTTTCAGAAAAAGCATAATTAACAACCCTGTTAAGTGAATCATCTACAGAATCTGCAAGATTGTAGCAATCATAAAGCTGCAGCCCGGGCCTTAACACCTGGATCCTGAAATGATCATCATCATTTACAAGAATTGAAAAATCATTTTTTCTTTCAAGAATAACACGGCTTAAGGGAGATGTTTCCATTTCGCTGGTAATAATATTTCTTTCTCTTAACAGCCTTTTTTCATGCAGATCAAGATCATCAATCCGCATAAGAAGAGTATCCTCACCGCTTTTATACTCCTGCCTGAATCTGCTTATTGTAGAATCAATCAGGGTCATACAACTATCATCCATTCTTTCAGGGAATGGAACATGATCGGCATTTCTTCCAACTCTTACACGACTGGAAATAACTATATCATTCCTCGGTCCCTGCATGCACCAGAATGCGTCGTTTTTATTAAGCATTTCCTTTATAAAGCTCATGAGACCCCCTTTATACCTGTCCCATGGACTTGCTTAATCCATTTATTTTATCCCGCAATATGGCCGCTTCTTCATAACGTTCTTCATGTATTGCCTGGTCAAGCTCAGCTTTAAGTTCGGCAATCGTATGCTCAGATTTTTTTACTGCTGCATTATTAATTTTCCCGGAAGTAAAATTTATGTTAACAGGTAATTTACCTGAATATTTCTTTTCACCGTAATAATCAGAAATTATTCCCTCAACATGTTTTTCGAGATAAATATAGCAGTCAGGACATCCCAGTTTCCCTTCACGCTTATATTCAGGGAAACTGCAGCCGCATGTGGAGCAAACCTGGCCATCATTATAATCAACAAGATCATCCACATTAAAAAAAGTAAGCATTTCAGGAAGAGAAAAAGAAAACCCCGGGCCACGGGTATTAAGGCCAACTTCCCTTGCGCAGTATTCGCAAAGATGAACCTCGGATTTTACATCCTTCACTATTTCTGAAAGATGAATAGTAGCATCATTTTTTTTACATCTTTCGCACTTCATGGCAGATTATAACCTGAACCTGTTCTCTTAAATTTAATATTGCCTGACATTCATATATCTTACGGTTTATTAATCACAAAACATATTTATTTAATATAATATGTACCTATCAACAGTATAAAATAACTTTTTAATGTAAACAATTTTATTTAACCATAATTTATACAAAAAAATTATCACACCTTGAAAAAATCAGCCATTCAACAAGAGCCAGTCTCATTTTATTCATATATATGCATATACATAGCTTTAGAATTGCAAATATTCCGGAAGTTACATTTTAGTAGATTAATGCAGTTTCCTACTACCTCTGCCGGAATCTGAAGCAGAGATAGTAGAGAATTTAAATAAGGTACAAAATTGAGTAATTAATACTGATATAAAAAAATGAATTAAAACAACTGTATTCACGAAACCTTAAGCTTTGATGTTTGTTTCCCTTTCCTGATTTTCTTCAAATCTATATGTGTTCCTTCCCATGCATGCTCAAGCACCATAAGGGCATCCTGAAAATCCAGATCTTCGGGATTATAAACCATGGCCCCGTCATTAAGAGACAGCTGTGCAATATCCGGCAGAATATCCAGTGGAACCATCAAATTCCCATCTCTGTCAATAATTTCCTTAAGACATGTTGGATGTTTTCCTCCAGTTGCTTTACGCAGATTACTGTTCAGCTCTCTTATAGCTTCAATTGCTGCACCAGGCCTGTCCTCTTTCTTTGTACTGCTGTACACATCTTCACCCTTTAGAGGGAATAGAAGTTCAGCTGTTAAATGAGCAGTTTTATGCAGATTATACTCAAGGCCATAGGGAAGAAGAATACTCATGCACACTCCATGAGGCACATGGCAGATCGCTCCTATAGAATGACCCAGGGCATGAACCATCCCCACCATTGAATTGGAAAAACTCATCCCTGCAAGAGCAGAAGCATTCGCAAGAGCAAGCCTTGCATTCATATCACCCGGTTTCTTTACAGCTTTAAGTATATTTTCACTTATAAGCTTAACCGCTGAAAGTGCTGTAGTATCACTGAGGGGATTTTTTGAAAGACAGGTATAAGCCTCACATGCATGAGTCATTGCATCCATACCCGTTGCAGCAGTTAGAAAATCTGGAAGAGTTTTTGTCATTCTCGAGTCAAGAACCGCAAAATCGGGTAGAAGAAAAAGAGAAGGGAAAAGCATCTTAACATCCTTCTCATGATCTGCAATTACAGCAACAAGAGTCATCTCTGACCCGGTTCCGGAAGTTGTAGGTATTGCGATTAAAGGCTTAAGCCTTCTTTTTAATGCACCAAATCCTGCAAAATCCATAAGATTATCAGAATTCTCAGATACAAGAATGTTAACTCCCTTGGCTGTATCAAGAACCGAACCTCCCCCTACAGCAATAATTGAATCACATTTTGCTGACATATACTTAGCAGCTATATCTTTAACAGTTTTAACATCCGAATCAGGGGGTACATTATCATACACCCCACCTGTTTTAATTTTTGTGCCAAGGGCTTTTTTTACAGGTTCCACCAGGCCTGCTCCCACTACACCCTTATCAGTTATTATCATAGGCCTGCTGCAGCTGACAGATGCAAGCATCTCCGGTATTTTTTCCAGCGCTTTGTGACCTGATACGGTTTTTACTTTATTACAAAATTCATAATATCCGGGTATCTCCATTATAAACTCCTTCTGTCTGATTCTTATTCTTTAATATCTCTTTTTT
Source organism: uncultured Leptospirales bacterium (assembly GCA_964468455.1). Classification (GTDB taxonomy): domain Bacteria; phylum Spirochaetota; class UBA4802; order UBA4802; family UBA5550; genus JBBAGC01. The sequence goes on from CAYYKZ010000055.1 coordinate 6,567, forward strand.
TTCAGTAATTATTTTAGAATGTGAATGTCCTTACATAGATTATAATACGCCCTATATGTTTTCTTACTGGGCTCATTTGCGACCACTTAGGATACCTCTTTACTGCAAGCGATGTAATCAATTTAGGCAGCAGATAGGTTTCAACTATATTAAGTATTCTTATAAATGCCAGAGTATCAGGTACAGCTCCTGAAACCGCAAGACGGTTATTAGCGGAAGCAACACAGGTGGATTCCTGAAATGTAAACATAAGAATCGCCGCTTCAATATTTTTCACTTTCATATCAAGTGTTATTTTTTTACCTGCAGGATTCCATCCCATATATTTAACACTGCCCTTTTTATCCTTACCTACAATCATACCCGGCCCGGAGGGAAGCACATGAAGATGCATCATAAAATCATCGCTAAGCCCGCTAAACTCCCCTTTAACCTCTTTACCCCCCCGTTAAGCGGCCGGAATAGCCCGCCCTACAAACCACAGCATAACAGCCACATATATTTTTTTAATCAGCTTTCCGCCGCTTTTTATTTCAGGATAATTATTTATATTCATTATCTGCCCCCTCCTGACAATAATCCGCCATCATAGGCAGATTCCAGAATTTTAAGAACTCCTCCTTTGCCGTATGAAGATGCATATTCCCGGTCAAGTTCTCCGGCAATACGGGTTAAAACATATAATGGAATCTTTAACTCACTCAGACTTGCCGGCATATATTTCCCTGTGCTTTGCATAATTTTTTTAATCTCTTCCACACCTCTGGCACTTCTCTGATTTACCGGTACTGAGCAGTAGACATCGATTCCGGCTGCCGGAAGAAGCAGCTCACTACGCACACCTTTTTTACTATTATTAAGCCTGTAATCCAGGATATAAGGCAATAGCAACCCTGAATAGAGCTCCCTGCTGTATCCTGCAGCCCTGGCAAGCTCTGTTGAAAGTTCTGAGCAAAGACCATCCGGAGAATTTGATGTAACAATACCTGCAATAGCAATGCCATTGGCAAGGCCTTCCTTATATTTACCGGAATAACCTTTCTTAAAGAGAACAGGAAGATTTTCACAAATAAGCTGAATTGAAGAAAAGGCAAATGAATCAATAATAGGATTTGCACTCTCCTCAGAACAGGATTCAATAGCTTCAGCAAGGGCTGATAATGCAGAAGCTGCCAGCTTTGACATGTCTCCTTTCTTCAGCATTCTCCTGTCTATTATTACTATATCAGGCATAAGTTCCGGAGATTGGTAAGTACGTCCATCTATTACAGTCCTGTCACCGGTCTCTCTTCCGGAAGCATCAAATGAGGGAATCATAACAAAAGGCCGCATATGCATTGTTTCAGGAAGATTATCAAAATCAACAAGGTTATCTCTTCTGTTTGATACAAGAAGATTAACCCCCCTGGCTATAAAAGAGGCATTCTCCCCCCCAATAACTATTATTGAATCTCACCCCCTCGACCTGCCAAGCTCAGGCACATCCTTAACAATCTAAATGTAAGCGCAATCACTGACTCCGTCAAAAGCAGCACCAATCACAAGACCGGAGTCGCCGTATGCTGACACAAGCAGTTTCACTAAACCTTTACGGACAGATTTTTTATCCGTAACTATAAGAGGCTTGACTGCATCCATACTCTTAAGCTCGTAGGGAATATTTTCAAGCGCCTTTTTCCCTGATATAATTCTTGTTTTATTATAAAATTTAAAGTAATCCGGTATCTGCATAATCTGTTACACCGCCATCCCTTTTTTTATTTTCATTTTTTTAATAGTACTCTTTTTAGGAATACCGTTTTTATCAAATCCCCTTACAAAATAATACCTGTTAAGCATTTTTTCCAGAGGAATTGGTCTCAGTTTTGTATCACATTTTCTAAATTCATTAATAAGCCTTCCTGGCAGAGTATCGTCCTTTCTGGATATTCCTTCAGCACAATTCATCATCCTCTCCAAAACCTGTACCCTGGCACCTGCCCGCAGGAATCCCGTCATACCAACTCTCTTCCCTGTAACTGATGACCAGAACTCGGGCCATAGGCTTACGTCAACAAAGCGCATTGCCACGCCAGCCATCAAATTCATCATTACCTTAAGAACAGCCCGGGGTGAGTATTTCATAAGAGGTGTTTCCAGCTGATAAGGGAAAGCTGTGAATACGCATGTCTGAAGAGAATTTATTGCTGTAATAACATCCTCCTGAAATTTAACCAGTGAAGCCTTACTTCTATAGGAGTATGCCTCAATAAGGTCAAAATAAACTTCAAGAGCAAAGGAAGTTGAAGCAAGATGGCAGGCTCCCCTGTTTGCTACTGCATAGGATAGACCCTGCCCGAATGATCCTCTTGGATCATAGGCCGCCATTTCAAGCCCCTTTACCTGGATTGCAAAATCCTCGCCGCCATATTTTTTTGAACAGAATCTGGAACCCATTGCCAGATCCTTCCCAATACCCTTCATGTTAGCGATATCCATGAGTACTTCACATATACCCTCAGAAGAGCCGAACTTCAGATTTGACTTGAACAGCCCTTTTTCTGTAGCTTCCATTGCCCAGGCAATAGTGCCGCCTGCTGTTATTGTATCCATACCCATGTGTGTACATATTTCATTAAAATCAGAAATCTTTACAGGATCGAAAATCTCCAGGTTTGATCCCATAAGACCGACAGTTTCATATTCAGGAACCTGACGTTCTTCACCGGCTATTTTCCCCTTATGACCGCAAAGAATTGTACATGGCTTGCATGTACTATATGAAGTTTTAAACTTTTCTGCCATTTCTTCACCGGAAATTTTATGGGCCTCTCCGTGCGAGCCTCCGGTAAAATTCCGAACAGGGAGTAAACCGCCGGCATTGTTAAGGTTAACATTTGCATTAGTACCGAAATTTCTGTATGTGCCGGAGGAAATATCATTGGTGTTTATATATTTTGTGGCTTTTTTCTTTGTTTTTTCAAATTTATTTTTTTTAACAGGAACTATTTTATATTCCTTCCCTTTTGCGGAAATGGCCTTGAGATTTTTAGATCCCATAACCGCGCCCATTCCCCCTCGGCCCAGAAACCTGTGACCTGATGCTACATTGGCAAACCGGACAAGATTCTCTCCAGCCGGGCCTATGGCAACAGAACCGCCTGAATCTTTTGAGATAGCCTCCTGCACTTTCTGCGTATCCATCTTCCAGAGCTTTTTAGCATCCCTGAATTCAACTCCCTTTGAATCTATATAAAGATACACCGGATTAGCTGACTTACCTTTAACTATAAGACCATCCCATCCGGAAGTTTTTAAAGCCATCCCGAATGGACCGCCGCAGGAACAGGAGGTCATAATACCTGTTAAGGGGGATTTAGTCACTGCTGCAAACCTTCCTGAGCATGGAGCTCCAGTGCCCATTAGAACACCTGTATGAAAAGCTATCATATTATCAGGCCCGAGAGGGTCTACTCCCGGCTCCATTCTGTCATAAAGAAACTTCAATGCCAGCCCCTTACCCCCAAGGTAAAGCCTCAAATCCTCTGGCGGAACTTCATAAACAGTAAAAGTTTTCTTTGTAAGATCAACTTCAAGAACTTTGTTGCTGGTTCCGATAATCTCCCGCATTATATTTCTCCTGGTTTCTTTATTTTTCAACTAAATATAATAAAAATAGAGACACATTATTTTCACATTAAATCCCTTTGCAATCACCCTCCGCCGGACTGCTTAAGACATGATATTTCTCCGGATCTTGTAAATTTACTCCAGACACTGATCCTTTCCCCTTCACTAAAATAAATATAATTCCCCGGTTTAGGAATCCCCGCCATTTTTAAAATTTTTCTGAGTCTTGTTCCTGACTTAACGTTAAAAACAATTCCCTCAGAAGGGTTATATGCAGATAGATTTATTTCCCTGTGAATACCGGAATAAAGCTTAAGTGTAATATATATTTTATTCATATTTTATAACACAAGCAAGGATTATTTAAAAATTATCACAGAGCTGATAATCTTTAGAGAAATATAATTAAGAGTTAACCAGATTGCGAGATGAATTGCGACCGAAATTATCTATCCGGACATTTTTTTTCAAAAAAAGTACAATTTTCTCTATGTTAATATAACATCCTGAAATATCATATTCTCAAACACAGACTTAAAAAGTCAGCAGGGATATGAAAAACCGGAATTATGACGCAGGGGATCTGATTAAGGAATAATTTCGGAAACGTTGTTTATCTGCTGTTTTTGCGGTACTCAACAGGGGTATAACCGGTAAACCTGGTAAAGGAATCATAAAAAGAGGATTTGGAATTAAACCCCGATTCATAGGCAATTGTAAGAACAGTTTTTTCAGGGCATTCAAGCAGAAGTTTTCGGGCTTCATCAACCCTGTAGGAATTCACAAAAGTGTTGAAATTCATATTATACTTTTCGTTAAGAAGCTGTGAGAGCTGGTGGTGGGATAAACCTATTAGTCGGGATACACTTGTTAAAGATAAATTTTCATCAAGGTAAACCCTGTCATCCTCCATCAGCTTCTTAAGCTTCTTCATAAGTTCATCAATATTTAAACCTTTTAAAAGAGATTTTGAATATCCCTGTCTTTCCACAGTGATCGAAAGGAGCTGAAGAAAATGGGGATGTCTTATACTTACAAAATAAGTAAAAATAAAACATAGAGATATAATCAATGTGCTGAAACGCAATATATCCATATTGCTGAATATATAACCGGGTATAGCAATTAAAGCTGCTGCGGCTGAAAAAAATGAATAAAAAATTGTTATGCCAATAATATCTTTATTTTCCTTATCCCGGAGCAAAGGCAATAAAACTTTTATAAGCCATAGATGATAAATCAGTATCTGAACAAATGCACCGGCTATAATAATTTTATAGGAAGATATAGCAGCACTATTCACATTACCAGTGAAATTATTTATTAAATCTAATCTGGTTTCGTTTCCAAGAAGAAAAAAATAAACATCAGCAGCAAAAGCCGGTAAAACCGGGATAAAAAAGAGAAAAAAATTTTTCTTAATCCCTCTCCCTGGAATTGCCACAACATAATAGGCATAATAAAGAAGCGGTGAAAAGGCATATAGCACCGTAGCGTGGAAATTAAATATAAAGCTGTATTCAAAAATATTACCGGAGACAAGAAGATAAAGATGAAGGAGCATAATTCCCATAAGGGTAAAAAGGAGTGCAAGATTATAGTTTTCCCTTCGCTTTTTTCTTATCACCATCTGC
>CAYYKZ010000056.1:0-11730 GCA_964468455.1 uncultured Leptospirales bacterium
ACCCCCAAAGGGGGCACTGTTTACTTTCTGTTGTAGAGATTATTGCTTTCCAGAACCTGGTCGCGTCTGTAAGGTTCCGTTTTAACGGAGGTTCAATCTTATCAATAACTGCAGGTGTATTGGGGTTTCTCCGCTGCAGAAATTCAACAAGCCTGTACCTGTACCAGCCTGTAATTATTGCCATGTTGCAGTAGAGGTATTCAAACCAGTTGTAGTTGAGTATTATAACAGATTCGGCTGACTTTATACGGTAGGGAGCACTGTCATCTTTGCAGCTCAGTTCTTCAATAAGGCTGTTTTTGATCGAATCCGGTTTACCACGAAGTTCAGATTCATAGAATGTGCTTAGGAATCTATAAGGCACATACCTGGAGAAATCCTTTATGCTGTTTTCAAATTTGTTCTTTCATTTCTGCTTATTATACGTTTTTGCGGGTAATAATGTTAAAAGATTTTTATTACAGGGTGATTTTTTATGTCAACGCTCGGCAGGGTACAGGCGCTGTAGGGTACAGGCATGCCTGTACCCTACAGCGAATTCCGCGCTATTACATTTACCCAACGTTCACCTTGCCTGCCCGGCCTTACATCTTCAGTGATGAAGATTTCTGCAATGGAGAGAGCGGGCGCAGCATGGCCCGGGTGCAGGGATGTGATTATTTCTGTGATGGAGTCTTCTGTCTGGCAGTTGAAGCCTGTACCCTACAAGGCGCATTGACAACATTGTCTATTCCCACAACCCGAAGCCCTGGTTAAGGGCGATACGGTGCAGGGGAACTATTGTATTCCGGAGCATCTCTTTGAAGTCGATTTCATGGACACCCCAATTCGAATGCCCCCTAACCCCCGGAGGGGGCACCAGCGATAAAGTAGTATCGCCTGCAGCCGTTTGTAAGGCCTAATATTTCCAGTAATTATTCAAGTGCCGGGATGTTCGATTCGGGTTGAGGCAGCAGTTCGGGAGGTGGACTGTCAGATGAATAACAGCACCGGAATCTTACTTTATATCAGGAAACAGTAATAAAAAGATATATCCGCGGGACATCGCTTGTACCATTCTTTTTTTCAATAATACCTTTTATATTAAATCCATGTTCCAGCCAACGATGAAATTCGGAAAGTATGCCCCTGCAGACATAACCGATTCTGATATTCTGATACATTATGGCTATTGCTTTATCATCCCATTCGTTACAAGGTTCAGGTATAAATTCGATTTGTTCTCCTATTTTAATATCATTATAATGTTCTTTAACATCATTATAACGTGTGCCGGATACATCCATTAAAAATTCAAATGGCACAACTGCAGTATCCAGAGGATGGACCAGGGTGAAATCATCATCAGGTAATTTAGCCCCGGAATATCCCAGAAGCGTAAAATCATCGATTTCGACATTACTGTTTATCCTGATTGAATCCATGTATTTAGAAAAATCACCCCTTGATCTGGGGGGGAGCCTCTTAGTAAATATATCAAGAATGTCATTGTACTTTTCTTTATCTACAGGAAGATAGGGGTATCCCTGAAATCCTTCTTTAACAGCAAGTTTAAAATCATTATCAGAGCATAAGTATCTCAGGGTTGCAGTATCTCCATCTCTAAGGAGTTCTGCAACGACTCTGTTCATTCTATGTCCACCGGATGGTATCCATAAAAGCAGAAGCCGGTCAGGTTTAATTATGTGGTTAATATAGTTCATATATTTTCAATCATCTCTTGCATTAAACTGATTCTTTTACGTAACAGCATAAGAATAAAATCCAGGCGATTGTCAGTCAGTTGATACCTGCCTGTCTTTACTATATCTGTTAATCCGGAAATTGATTCTGTAAATTCAGAAAAATCAAAGTCAAGACAATTTCTGAGTGCATCTTTCACGAAATTATATTCGACAAGGTATCTACTCATAAAATCGATAAAATTGTACGTTTTATCATCTTCAAGATTATACTTCATATGATGTCTGGCCTTATCATTGTGAAGATACGTATCTAATCTGTTAATGTTTGTAAAATTATTAAAATTTTCTTCAAGTATCTCATGCCCCATAGAGGTACCATTGTCAAAAGCCGGAGAAAAATGGATATCCTTAAATGAATCCCTGTCCTTTTTATATACCATACCCCAGTTATCCTGATGTCTGTCATTGTTTCCGATTATTGAATCAAATAATAATATTTTCCCCCAGTGTTCTATATATATCGCCTGTTTATCAACAGAATCTAATATTGTTTCCAGATTATGCTGACTCCCTTTTTTTGTATCATAATTCTCTATCTGATGTTTCATCACCATACTGCCATCAATATAGCCACAATCTTTATCGTAAAACCATTCGATAAGTGCGCCAAATTTATCTTCACTGCTCTTATATCCTGTATAAGCAGGCGGTACATCTATCTTCATAAACGTTCCCAGCCTGTACGCGATAATTTCAATCCAGAACTGCCATGGATACCTTTCATTCGATTCCTTAAAAAGGTAGTAATGATCTGTTTTTAAAAATAAAAATTCGTATGGTAAAACTTCAGGTGATATATAACAGCTTTTATTTCTTGCCCCCTTTGGATACATGCCCTCGTATTCAGTTGCTGGAATCCAATCATCTATTCTGATGATGCCATTATAATACATGTATAATTTTTCTCCGGTTCTAAACTGGTTTTCATTTATTAATACGTATTAAACGGGAGATCCATTAAATCTTTTTTAATATTATGGAAGTAATATTTTAATTTTTAATTCTTTTTTTATAGCAGCTTGATCCGCCTGCAGGATTAAGACCCACGAAGAGGATGTCAAGGTTGTGACGGAGGAATGGGCTCAGTGTTGAGGGGGGGCACACTCTTTAAATTTTATCCTATCAATTTTTAAATTATAAAAAAGTTAGAATGACAAAGATTCAGGATCATTACAAACAATCAAATGATCAAACGTATTAAGATTTATCTCATACTCCACACGCTCAACGCCAGCCGGAACGCCATTATTAAACGATGAATTAATTATAACAGGAAAATCACCACAAACCGAAAACAAATTCTGTTCAATTACAGACAAGTGATAATCTGAATAATTATCCTGATGAACAGGGGAATAACCTGAAAGAATTAATGTACTTTCAAATCTGTCAAGCGCATCCGGTGAATCAGCAAGTTGTCTGCTGCATTCATCAATAATAAATGGCAGAGTATAGATAGAAGTTGCATCCTCCCGTAATCTTACACTGAAAAGATAAAGGTTTCCATTATCAGGTTTTTCAAGCTGAGAAATCCCATTGATCTTATGAATTCTTCCCCTTGTATTTAAGGTAGCTTTTACTTCCACTGATTTATCAGGCCATTCAAAATCATGTCTGCTTCCTGAAGGGCCATTCCATCTCTGCACAGATGTTTCTCCATATCTGGGTATTAACCACACAGATAGAAACCACAATTCAGCAAACAATCCAATCTGTTCTTCTCTGCTAAGGAAATTTTGTGGTACATTTCCCCAGAATCTCCGCCATTTCATAATTATTTTCTTAACTTTTTCAATCGGTTCATGATTATTATTTTCCAGTTTTTCAAATATATCACCACCGATAAGATCAAAAATCGAATTACCTGCAGGATCAATACATTGAATATCCATATATTTTTTTAGAATGTCCCCCTGAATAATCAGGCTACGTGTGACAACTACAAAACCTTTACTTTTTAAATCATTATACTCTTCTTCATTTTCATTTATTGGAATCAGAAAATGTCTGTGATTTCTACTATCGAGAGCACACAATAAGCAAACCGGTTTATCCGGAAATGGATTTCGGGCAATTAACTCTTCGCCCGAAGGTTTAACCAGATATCCCCAAACTTTGGGATCAATCTGAATCACAAAGGCCTCCAGTCAACAGTACCAATAACATATTCACCTTTAATCCCCTGATCAGTTTTACTCACCGGGAATGAGATAGCAAAGCATATAATGTTATTATTACCGGGTTCATCAGGATTATCGTATATCGGTCTGCGGGATTTTGGAGGTATTTTTTCATAACCTGATTTTAAACTAACAGGATAAATCAATAATAATCCATCAGTAGCCGGTCTGACCATTCTCGCTGCCGGATTTGATCCTATTTTTTTAACTGAACCTTCCTGAATCTGCCTGGCTTCTTTAAGTTTTTCATCACTTAAACCTATCTCTTCGTCCCCTGGATTAGTTATAACACCAAGCGATTCACTGTCTCCAGCAAGTCTGGTACGACTTATCATTGGGATAAGTCTGTCCAGACCAAAATCTATTTCACCCAGTATTTGCTCCTTAGTGATTCGGCCTCTGATTGCAACTGTCCATGAAGTTAATTCATTGTTTTCAATCAGTTTTTGTATATAAGCAATAATCAGATGAAGTGAAATATTCCGTGCTTCCGGATAAGTCTGATAATTGTTTAAAAAACCTAAAATCAAATCCGGAGAAATATCATCCCAGACAGGGCAGCTATACTTCTTCCAGTCCGTTGTACCAAGCTGCCTTATAAAATCATTAACTGCTCTTATATTATGAACAGTCAGAATACTCAGATCATTCAGATTATTAAAAGGAAAACGAAAAGTTTGTACAACCTGTCCGGAATAACTTTGTTCAATAGTGATAGTCCTTGCAAATCTTTGCTTGATACGGTTTGTAACAAGCATCGCAGGATGTTTAACAATACGCGTTCCTAATTCAAGCGGTGTCAGGTTCTGTGCCTCATACATTCTGATATCCTGGCGCAGCTCATATTCTACCAAAGCAAGATCACTAAACCATCCCGAAAGGTCAGAGGTCATATATATCCTTGTAAGATCTTCATAACCACCTCTGAAACCAAACCATCTCCCCATCTGCATCAATGTATCATACATAGCTGTTGTTCTGAAAAAATAACTTGTCAGTAATCCTTCAAGAGTCAAACCACGGGATAAACGGTTTCCGCCAACAGCTATTGCTTTAAGATTTGGCTCCCTTTCGTAATCCAGCACATCACCCGTACTGCTATTTATAACCCTCACCTGCACTGATTCAAAAAAAGGTCCTATAAACGGTTCTATTTCACCAAAATCCATATCCCGTGATATATCCACACCACATGTGACAGAACGAAAATCTGTATCCCATATTGTTCTTAAGCGCTCAAGAATACCAAGAGTTCTCTGATATCTCCATTCATCACGCAATTCAGAAAAACGCTGTAAAACTAAAGAAGCAATCTCATTTTGTTTCAGAATCAGATGACTTCCATGCAACAACATAGTCGCCGGGTCATTTCCTTTGCCTCGCTGAGCTCTTGCTGCACCTGACAGTACAAAATCAAGCATAGCATTTTCCAGTGTATTCGGAATCTCTGAGTTAATTTTTAAATTATTGAGTTCATTTTCAGGTATATATCTTATTATATCAAGCCCACCTGCCTGCTCATTTGTCTCTGAGTCAAATCTTCCGAACTGTTCCTCTGCTCCGAAGTATCCATCTGGTTTTGGAATATCAACAATAAAGTCTTTAGGATAAAGATCATTTTCATACTGTGGATTATATGTATCGTGAGGTATTAATATATTCGCAAAAGGTGTTGCTGTATATGCTACATAAGCGATTCTGCTAAACTTATTAAGCAGCTCCCTGATTAATCTGTTTATCACAGATGGCTCAGTATAATCATCAGGTAAAGGCTCATCCTCTGCCTGATAAGAACCTTTTGTATCTATACTGGCCTGATCAGCTTCATCATCAATTACAAGTACAGGCAGTGTACGACGTACATCGTCAGGTGCCTCATCAAGCCATTTGTGTAGTCTTTTTAATACCGGGCCGTTTTTTTTAATAACAAGTAATACCGGCTGTGAACCCTGAAGTGCAGCATAATTTGCATTACCTGGTTGAAAATCTCCATTTATATCTTCAGTTGTAAACTGATGCCATTGCTTTCCCATAGGTGGAAGCTGCACGGAATCAGTTCTGCCATCCACATATCCGATTAATTCCCTGTTAAGCCGTATCTGAGTCTGACGTCTTAATCCATTATCAGTACCTGAAAGAACAATAACAAGTCGATAACCAACATCAGCCGCCTTTGCAATAAGCGCAGTAAAATTTGCAGTTTTCCCGCTCTGGACATAACCGAGGACTAATCCACGGATATCAAACTGTTCTGTAACTGGCGGTTCAAGCTGCCCCATTATTCTGTCTGTTGTTTCATCAAGGGATCTCAGGGCCGCAGTACTCCAGTTTTTATACCCCAAAAGATATCTTCTGAGATTAGGCCAGTAATACCATTCAGACCTGTCCAGATTATTCAGCCATTCATCTTTATTTTTTGTTGCCGAAAGAAGATTGGCAGGCATTAAAATAATATTATCTTCGCGTTCAAGTATTTCTCTTATACTCTGCCTGTATTCCACAGGAATAGCCGGATTGTTTATTGCATCCTCTCTGTTTAAACCATTATTTATTAATAATCTGACAACTCCTAATGCTTCATCATGTTTCATAAAGTTTCCCTAGTTTTTCAGGCTATCAGCAAAACGCTTAAATACTCTGGCAATTATCGGTTTTTCATTCTCTCTGGCTATCTGTTCCAGCTCTGACTGAATTTCCTGCAGTGTCCATGTCTGAATTGATTCTGACTTAGTATTATTCCCACTGAAAAGATAGGTCTGCCCTGTATTATCAATACTTCCTGTTTTAGCAGATGGAATTCCCGATGCAGACGATGTTGATGGCTTAATTTTTGAACCAGACTTGTTATCTTTATCATTTTTATCATATATATCACGAGCCTTTTTTACTATTGGCTTTATAAAGATATCAACTTCGTCTTTTATCTGCTGCGGAATCTGTACTTTCATTTTTGCAACGTTAATTTTAAATGCATCATCAAGTTGAGGGGAGAAGTCCAAAGCTATTCTGGCAAGTTTTGTATGTTCATCAGCAGATCTCATCCGTGACCAGCCGCCACTTTGTACCATCCTGTTTGAACGATAAATATAAAATCCCTGCTGGTGATTCCATTTGTTCGGACCGCTGGCTTTATCAAAAGCTATTTTAGAACTGAATTCATTCTGGTGAGGTAGTATATAGGGTTGAGCTGTTACCGTACACTTTACTCCATCAATCTCAACAGGTATTTTCCTGGCAGGCAGTTCCTGTGTCTTTTTCTCATTTCTTACAAATGGATCCCATGGAATTAACTCAACATCATTAAGATAAATCTTAATTTTACTTCCAGGAACCTCTCCTGCGAGAAATCTATGAAAGACCATTGAAAGATGCTCCTCCAGTTCCCTGTGAAGTTTCAGTATAATTTTGTCAGCTTTATAATCATCATCTGTTGCTTCAATTACTCTGTCGAGATATTGCCACAATATTACAGTTCCCGTGTTATCTTTAAGATAATTCTGTACGACAAAATCTCTTGTCTTATTGTCAAGCTCAAGGATCTCCCATTTATTTGTTTTCTCAATGTGAGCCAAATCCCAGGCAAAGCTATGTACAATCTTTTGTCTGTCGGACATTGAACGGGTTGCAACAGAAAATCTCCGGCACTGACTGAATGATGCAGTCTTCAATCCAAGCCCGAATTTTCCAAGATTATTTTCTATACTATAATCATTATCGGAGCCATATCTCATTGCTTCTTCAAGCTGAGCTAAAGTCATGCCATAGCCATTATCTGAAACTCGTACATATGATTGTACACCTTTCATTTCAATATCAATATATATTTCTGTTGCGCCTGCCTGTATGGAATTATCAATAAGATCTGCTACTGCCGAGGAAAATGTATAACCTAAATCTCTTAATGACTTTATAAGACGTTTTGCTGAAGGGATTACTTCTTTGCTGTTAGCTTGATTATGCATAACTACTCCAGATATTATTTTTTAATCTGAACTATCATGGCTTTACATCAGAAGTATTACGCTATTTTGATATATTTTAAATCATTCTTCCGTATATTATGATGTAAATGTTTACTGATTTAAAAAACTTATAAGTTTATTCATAACCGATTGAGTATCTTTTTCTTTTAATTCGCATTCCCAAACGACAATAAACCCCCATCCAAGATCTGAAAGCGCATTATAATTTTTATTATCTCTGGTAACATTACCTGTAATCTTTTCTTTCCAGAAATCCGTGTTAGTCTGAGGCCACTTAAAATATTTACAGTCATGTTTATGCCAGAAACATCCATTAACAAAGATCACCTTTTTTCTGGATGGGAAAACAATATCCGGCTTACCTGGTAGTTTTTTATAATGAAGTCTGTATCTATAACCATGTTTCCATAAAAGTTTACGCAGTATTTCTTCCGGCTTAGTATTTTTCCCTTTAATCCGGGACATATTATAACTGCGTTGTTGCGGGGAATGGACATCCATGGCTATTATAATATTAAAATCTTCATTTTTTTCTCATTATTCTATTCAATCACAAATATTATCCAACTTCTCTGCTATTTTCCTTCCAAGTAGCACAGGTACAGCATTTCCAATTTGTTTAAATGCAGCAGTTCTGCCTTGCTTTTCACTAACCCCTTCGAAATAATAATCATCTGGAAAAGTCTGCAGGCGTGCCGCTTCACGTGGCGTCAGAGATCTGTTCTGATTTATATCTGGATGAATATAATAATGTCCGTCCTTTGCGATATGTGCCACAACTGTATGTGAATATGGCAGATCATCAGCAACGACCTTAAATCTGTCGGTAAATGAATGCCTGTTTTTATGTGTTTTTAATCTGTCCGGTAAATCATTATAATCAAGACGTTTCTTTTCATTTATCCATTTACTTACTGCAATGCGGTAAATCTCTTTATCCTGCTCTGTATGCGGTCTTGCTGAATGCCATGTAACAGGTAACTCGTCAGATTTAATACCTGACTCAATAAGGTATTTGTTCTTTACTTTTCTTATTTTACACGGCCCATCAGTACCATTTCCGGACCGAAGTTCAGGTAAATCATTAAACAAGTCTCCAACAACAACTCCCGGATTCCATTTATCAGGTTCAGGATAAAAACCCGGTTTCCCATCAAGCTTGCCTATAAGTATAATTCTTTTACGATTCTGAAGCACTCCGTAATCACTGGCATTCAGTATCCGGAATTCAGTTTCATAACCAAAATCTTTAAACAGATGCTTCATCTTATCAAAGTATGCTTCACCATCTTTATTTTTTGCAGTCTGTAATCCTGTGACATTCTCAAATACAAAATATTCAGGTTTATATCTCTTTAGAAATTCTGCATAATGTATATAAAGATAATTTCTTGGATCTCCTTTCATCCTGTTTTTATCTCTTGAACGTCCAACAATTGAATATGCCTGACAAGGAGGTCCACCAATAATCAGATCCAATTTTCTCCCATTTAATAATGAATCCACTGATTTATAGATATCTTCATTATTTTCCGGTCCTATAGCTTTATTAATAACAGAATTAATTATTTCTTCCGGTACTGTTTTATATAATTCACTACGTTCAATTCGTTTATGCAGATAATCATTATATAGTGACAGCTTATTCTTTCCCTTCAGGTAATGATAGGACATGCGTGTTTTAAGTGTATTACAGGCAGCCTCATCCATTTCCACATGCGCCAATGGCTTAAAACCTGCCTGTATAAAACCTTCTGACAATCCACCGGCACCGGCAAAGAGGTCTAAAAACAGTTTATTTCTTTTCATACTTAATAATTCGGATAATTTAATTATAATGTATTATAAAATTGTTTTTATATCATTGAGTCAATCAGTTTTTATCCTTCACCCTTTCCATCTCCCGCATCCTCTCTGTATAGCCGTAATCTCCACAGCTTCAGCAACAGCAGAGAAAAGTACTTCATGCCACCCTTTATCCCGCTCATTGAGCGCAGCCGAAATGAGCGAACCACCGGTAAACCTCTTCACCTCGTAATCAAACCTCGCAGGGTAACTCTTTGCAATTAAGCTCCAGTAATCCTTTATTATATCCTTCCTCTTTATCATCAGTTCCCGTGTCGGCAGCATATCCCTCTTGCTGTTATTAACCTTAGGGTCTGCAGGCAGAAGGTTCCACAGGTCATTATTATGCCACAGCGTATATGGTATAACATGGTCAACATCAAACTTTGACTTTACAGGCACACCTGTCCATACACACTCAAGAGTGTTTACACCTGCAAATATATCCCTGCTCGGCCTTGTGTCCCTCTCAGGGTCGGTACGTTCAATAAGCAGGTCAATTATCTCAGAAGGCTTAAGCTCCCCCTTTGATATCCTCGAAGTCAGTTCACCCCACCTGAGTATCAGCGCGTCTCCTATCCAGTGCCACATAAGGCACATCTCTCTCCATATATCAGCGGGTATTATTACAGTTTTATCTTTAGTGTTATACCCGAATACCTTTTCATCACCACCTGTGTACTGCACAGGCCCCTTCTTAATTGTTTCCTCGATCTCCCTCAGCAGGTTTTCAACATTAGCTACCGGAACGGCACTTGTTTTTAAATTCATGTAACTGTTATAAAACGAACTTAGCCCACCCTGCGGCCTGTACTGTTCAATGATTCCTGTTAAACTTTTTCTGAACTTCACAGGCATTGCACAGCTCTCTTTTTCACCGTTTATCTGAGGAATAAACCTGCCAGACTCAAACAGCGGCCAGTAATAGACCATCCATTTCTCTGCTATACTCCTCACCGGAACACCAACAGTCCCGTCAATATACCATTTAACGCTGTTATACTCAGTTGAAGCAATATCCGTAAGCGCCCTTATAAGCGCCAGTTTATATGTCGCTGTTTTTTTATCCCTGTTTAATATCCCCTCAATCTTGTCAATAGACCTTGTTCCATTTGCCGCTTCCAGATGAAACAGAATCACCCCCCACTTCACCCCGGCCCTCCCCAGGCTGTCAGGCTCCTCATAATAAGCAATCTTCCTGAATCCAAGCCTCTCAAAAAGAAGAGTATAATAATCAGCCGTACGCATAATAAAAAGCCTGCCGTCCGGCACCCGGCTGTCTGCGCCCACATCACCACGCTCCACAGGAAAAGATAAGAGCAACCTTCCATCCTCTTTAAGGTTATTCCTTATGGTAAATGCCGCGTCAAACAACCTGTCATCAGTTATATGCATCAATAGGGCCGAGCAGAGTATACAGTCAAACTTCCGGTCAAAGCAAAGAGCATCAACAGGTAGCCCGGCGCATTTAATTCGGTCTTTAAACTGCGGAAAACGCTTCACTGCCTCTTCACACATTTCAGGGGAGGCATCCACTCCATACACATCATACCCCGAGTCACTTAAGACAGCCATGTCGCGCCCCGACCCGCACCCCATGTCCAGTACAGATGATCCCGCAGGGAATGCCTCTGCGAAGTACCTGCTCACACCTTTACCTTCAGGTGCGGCAACGTAAAGTTCCGCAGCCTCCTTTACGCTGGTGGCATAGTATTCAGATGTCTTCTGATCCATTTTTTTATCTAAGATACGGACTGATTTAAAAAACAATTTCTTAATAAGTCTATATAACAGGATCACTGTCAAACACTAAAACTTGTATAGATCAAAAAAAGAGTCCGACCGGACTGAAAACAGTATAACATTACACAAAATAAACCATCTGTTCATAAACACAATAGGCATATATCACCTGTTATTGTTCACTAAAAAACCTGCCGGTACGCATCTCTGCGCATCAGTATAATACATGAAAAA
>CAYYKZ010000057.1:0-4979 GCA_964468455.1 uncultured Leptospirales bacterium
AATTTTTTTCTGTTATTTTTTAAAAAATGTAGTACAAATGTTGACTTTTGCTCCTTTTAGTTTATATTATACATATATAAATAAAACCGAAACATATAAACTTCCCTGAATACAACTTTCTGGTAAATTTAAAACAGCATTAAATAAAAAAAACCCGGCTATTTATCTGAATTAAGCCGCAGGGGTATTGCTGTTTGCATTTATTAAAAAAACAATATTTTGTAACAGGAGGTTACCGGGTGAATCGGACTGTTGTCATTAATACAGAGTTTGGAAAGCTCTATGAAAAAAATTTCCGGGGAGTTATTCTGCTGATTTTAAAATATGTAAATGACTACCATATTGCAGAAGATCTGGCACAGGAGTGTTTTCTCAGGGTTTTTGAAAGATTTCATAATTCCGATTTATGCCTGGAAAGTGCAAAAAACTATCTCTATAAGTCCGCAAAGCATGCAGCTATTGATTACAAAAGGAAGTCTGCAAGAGATGCTGTCAGGGACCAGAAGGCTTTTGTTGATCTGAAAGAATTACATAATGATTTTTACGAAAAAGTTGAGAATTATGTTATTGAAGGAGAGGTGGTAAGTACTGTTCATGATGTTTTATCTGAATTTCCGGCTAAAACAAGGCAGATATTTATAGACAGGGTTATGCATGATAAAAACCTGCGGGAAATATCACGGGAGCATGACGTAACTCTTTACAAAATCTGCAGAATTGAAAAAGAGATCCGATCATATCTTAAATACAGGCTCAGGATATACTGCGAAGACGGCACATAACTCCTTTATTATTTCTTAAATTCACCAGATACTTCATAAATGGTACTTTAAGTCAATATAGCAGGATCTGCAATATTGACTTTTTTTTGTTATATATTGCAGTTTTTATAAAATTTTATGTTATTTTCTGAATTCTGTAAATTTTTTTCTCTTTGACCGATTTTTCCACTCACGCCTCTTTTTTTATAAATTTTAAGAAATTCTGTCTATAATCATAGAATAATTAAATATATGAATGATTATTGCTTTTTTATGTTTATCAAATGTATAAAAATCTTATGAAAAGGCATAATTTAGTGTCCATATTTTTAGAAGTGTTGTATTTTTGCCGGTTTATGCAGTGCATCAAAAAACAGACATTAACGAGGGCATAATAAAAATTTTTGTGGATTTATATGCAATAGATTTCCTAATAGTCAGTATATTCAGCAGTTTGTTATATTACCGGATACAGGAACCGGTTCTCTGCTGGTTGAAATATATTTTCAGGTCTTTCTTTATTAAGCATGGAAACTATGGGGCCTGGTTTTTTAATTGTAGGGCCGGTTTGCTGTCAGGCATTGGTCAGGACAAAAAGAGTTAAATAAAAAAGAGCCTGGCGGTTAATTTTTAAGCAAATCAGCTTTACTGAATTTATTTATTTAAAAACATTTTAAGAGAGGTTGTAATATGGATCTTATAATTGATTCCCGTGACCAGAAGTTTGTACTTTATGAAATGCTTCAGGTTCAGGAACTGCTGAAAACAGAAAAGTTTGGTGATTTTGATCAGGAAATGTTCGACATGACACTTGATCTTACAAAGCAGATTTGTGAAGAACATGTGCTTGGCTGCTATCAGGAAGTTGATTCAGAAGGCGGAGCAAAATTTGACAACGGTAAAGTGACTATCCCAAAGCAGTATCATAATGTTCATAAGGTTATGAATGAAGCAGGTCTTTTTACTATGGCTATTGATCCTGAGTCAGGCGGCCAGGGTATGCCTTATTCAATAGCAATGGCTGCTAATGAGTACTATGCTTTCCATATGGGCTTTATGCTTTATCCTGAGGCAACTGTGGGAGCTGCTCACCTTATTGACAACTTTGGTACTGATGAGCAGAAGAAAAAATATATGGATAAAATGTACACCCAGCAGTGGGGCGGTACAATGTGTTTAACAGAGGCAGATGCCGGATCAGATGTTGGCGCACTGAAAACCAAGGCTGTTAAGCAGGCTGATGGTACTTATAAAATTTCAGGTTCAAAAATATTCATTACAAGCGGTGAAAACGATCTTTATGAAAATATGGTTCACCCTGTCCTTGCGAGAATAGAAGGTGACCCTGCAGGAACAAAGGGAATATCTATTTTTATAGTTCCTAAATACAGAGTAAATGATGACGGATCTCTTGGTGAATTTAATGATGTAGCCTGTACAGGTATTGAACACAAGATGGGACTTAAGGGAAGCGCCACATGTTCCATGAGTTTTGGAGACAACGGCAACTGTATTGGCGAACTTCTTGGCGAAGAAAGAAAGGGTATGAGAATCATGTTTCAGATGATGAATGAAGCCCGTCTTGGAATGGGACTTCAGGGTGTAAGTACATCTTCTGTTTCCTATCTCCATGCTCTCCAGTATTGTAAAGAAAGAGTACAGGGAACAAACATCAAGGATATGATGAATCCTGATGCAAAAAGTGTGCCTATTATCCAGCATCCTGATGTAAGAAGAATGCTTATGTGGATGAAGAGCCATACTGAAGGCTTAAGAGCTCTTGTTTATCTTTGCGGACTTTGTCTTGATAAGGCTCACGCCAGTTCAGGTGAGGAAGTTGACAAGTGGCATGGAATTATGGAATTCCTTATCCCTGTATGTAAAGCTTACGGAACTGATATGGGATTCCGTGTAACAGAGCTTGGGATTCAGTGTTTTGGCGGATACGGATTCTGTAATGACTATCCAATGCACCAGTTTATGAGAGACCTTAAAATTGCTTCTCTTTATGAGGGAACAAACGGTATCCAGTCTCTTGACCTTGTGGCAAGAAAGCTTGGCGCGAAAAAAGGTGCTGTGTTTATGAATTACCTCGCTGAAATGAACAAAACATACGAAACATATAAAGATGATGCCAGACTTGCAGATATGGCTAAAGATGTTAAGGAGTACATTGATGTAATGGCCGGTATGGGAATGTATTTTGCCAACTGCAGCAAGGAAGGAAAGTTTATGGTTCCAATTGTAAACGCATATCCATTCCTTAACCTTGTTGGATGTGTTTCACTTGCATGGCTTCACCTCTGGATGGCTGGTGTTGCTGAAGAGAAACTTCAGGCAATATATAAAGCTAAAGGGATTGATCCTTCTGACAAAAAGGCTATAAAAGAACTTCCAAATGAAGATAAGGAAGTTGCTTTTTACCAGGGTAAAGTTTTTGGTGCAGAGTATTACATCAAAAACATGCTTCCTGCTGCAAAAGCAATTGTTGACGGGATTAAAAAAGAAGACATGTCTATTCTTAAAATTAATGACGCAAGCTTTGCATGCGGAGAAAATCTTTAATTAAAGGTCTTCTGAGTTTTCAGAAAGCTGTTAATTTTAATATTATTAAAAAGCCTCCCGAAAGGGGGGCTTTTTTTTGTGCGGATAAAATCTGAAAAGAACTTGTACGCACCTGGAGATGGAGTAAAATTGTTTATTATGAGAAAATATAAACTTTATAGTATTATTTTATTTCTTATTGTTTCAGTTCTGATATCCCCCGTATTTTCTGAATATGAAAAGTGCAGGCTTGTAAGGATTGTTGACGGCGATACATTTATTATTCAGTACAATGGTAAAAAGGAGCGACTGCGCCTCACAGGTATTGATACGCCGGAAGCTTCAAATAATCCCAAGGCCCGAAGGGATTCGGAAAGAAAAAATACATCACTTGAAGCGATTCTGAAAAAAGGTAAAAGATCAAAATCTTTTGCCAGGTCTCTTTTAGCAGGTGAGAACTATATTTATCTTGAGTTTGATGTGCAGAAGAGAGACCGATACAGGCGTATTCTCGCATATGCCTACCTGAGTGACGGTCGTATGATAAATGAGCTTATGCTTAAGGCAGGTTACGCATCTTTAATGACTGTGCCGCCTAATGTTAAATATAAAGGCCGGTTTTTAAAGGCATACAGGGAGGCCAGATTTATGAAAAGAGGCCTCTGGGCAGAGTGAGATTTATAAACTGTATTTAACTTGACATTAATAGTATTCAGATGTTGTATTAATATATATGAAACTTCCTGTAAAATTGAAAAAGAGAATTATTGAAGCTTTGAAACCTCTTGACCCTGATGGAGTGTTTCTGTTCGGCAGCTATGCCCGGGGAAATCCGGGGAAAGACAGTGATATTGATCTTTATGTTATTACCAAAGATGAGTTTGTGCCGAAAAATTTTACTGAAAAAAATGCGATTTATCTTAATGTGGCAAGAAAGCTGTATGATATAGAAAAAGAGATACCTGTTGACCTTATTGTGCATACAAGAGAGATGAACAGACGCTTTATAGAGGTGGGGGGCGGTTTTTCCAGAAATATAGTAAATAACGGGATCAGGCTTCTGTGAAATTTCTATCTTCAGAATGGATAAAAGCTGCAGGTGACGATCTGCTTGCTGTTAAGGAGATGATGCATAATCCTGAATTGACTAATCTGGCCGCTTTTCATGCTCAGCAATGCGTAGAAAAATCTTTTAAGGCAGTGCTTGAAGAGAAAGATGCAGAGATTCCGAGAATACACGGCCTTATAAGGCTTTACGAGCTTGCCGGTGTTTATCTCGATATAAAAGCCGACCTGGATATGTTAAAAACTCTGGATCAGTTATATATAGATTCAAGGTATCCTGGAATTACCGGACTCCTTCCTGAAGGGAAACCTGCTCTTGATGAAGCGCGGAGTTTTTATAAATTCGCTGAAAATATTTACTCCAGTGTAAAAGATTATCTTATAAGCTCAGAATAAAAGAGGCCTCTGGGCAGAGTGAGGCCGTGTTATTTTTCTGGAAACCAGGGGATAAATGAACTGGTTTTATTTACATACTCTCTGTACTCGGGGTTGTTTCCGAAAATTGTCTCCTCCATCAATGTTACTCCGGTTATGCGAAGAAGTGTGTAAGTTATAACTATTGGGCTTATGACTGTTGCCCATCCCCAGGGTACAGATATGCTTATTATA
>CAYYKZ010000057.1:4989-11368 GCA_964468455.1 uncultured Leptospirales bacterium
AGTGCTTCGCTTCGTGAAGGACATGCTGAATCAGAAAGGATTGGAATGCTTATTATAAAAATGCCCCACCACATTGAGGATTCGCCGAAATAGTTGGGGTGCCTGCTGTATCTCCATAGGCCGCGCTTCATTACCTTGCCTTTGTTTGCCGGGTCTGCAAGGAAGCGGGAAAGCTGCCTGTCTGCTGATGATTCAATGATAAATCCTGCTGCCCATATAATGATACCTGCAATGTCAAAGATTGTAAATGTTTCCGGAGTTTGAGAGAGCTGCCCGGCCTGCATTGATAGAGCTATGATCCATGAAAAAAGGGCCTGTACCAAAAATACCTTGAAAAGGCTTACCAGGCGGAAATTATCGCCATACTGTTTTCTCCATTCTGTGTACCTGGGGTCTTCCCCTTTGCCTGCGTTTCTTTTTGTGATATGAATAAAAAGTCTTATTCCCCAGAGTGTAACCAGTATGGCTATTATGGTTTTTCTGTAGAACCACCCGTCTGACTGAAACCAGGTTAGCCATGTAATAAGCATAAAGCATAATCCCCAGAGGCTGTCTGCAATTGTTACATTGTCTTTTATTAAGCTGTATATCCATCCTGCTGACATGAGAAGGGATACTGCTGCGAGATTGTATAGAATTATAATAATTATTTCGTTCATTTTATTTTACCTTCCTTGATTCTATTTCCCCGCGTATATTATCATAGGCTTCACCATCAAGATTGTAGAAGAGTGCTATGAGGAACCCTGCTGCATTGCATAGACATGGAACAAGGGCATAAAGCACGCGAAGTGTGAAAACTACAGATTCACTCTGCTCAATATTGGGCTCGTATCCGGAGGTGCCGAGTATGAGAAGGCCGATTCCAACTCCGAAAGCTGCCGCAAGTTTTTTAGCCAGAGACCATATCCCTACATACTGCCCTTCGCGGCGGCTGCCGCTTATGAGTTCATCGTAATCAATTACATCTGCCTGCATTGAAGAGGGGATTGCCAGTGTGGCGCCAAACCCAATGCCTGAGAGAAATACGAGGATTCCGTATATGTGAGCGTCTCCCTGGCTCAGGAAAAAGACTCCTGAAAATGCGCCGGTATTGATAGCCATTGCTGCAAGCCACGCCTTCTTTTTCCCCAATGAGGCTGAAATTTTTATCCATAAAGGGAGGAAAGCTATACCTGTTAAAAAATAGACAAGTAGAAAAATATCGGCCATAGATGAACCGAGTACATACTGTACATAGAAGAGAATAAGTGTGGCTGGGAGATTGTTCCCTATTGCGCTTACTGTGTATGCTGCAAGGAGAACCAGAAAGGGCCTGTTCTGCAGCACATAGGTGTGTCCTTTTATGAAACCTGTTTTTTTATAACCATGTGCCTGAGGTTTTTCTTTTAAAAAATAGACTGCGGCAGAACATGATATAATAATAAGAGGAGCATAAACTGCAGACATGATAAGAAACATGCGGGCTTCGTCTTCCGGGGTATTGCCGAGTCCGGCTATCCCTTTAATAAGGGCCGGGGATGCTGCTGCTGCAAGTGTTCCTGCTATAAGAAATCCATCCCTTATGCTGAAGAGGGATGTGCGTTCATTGTAGTCAAAGGTGAGCTCCGGGCCCAGAGATTCGTAAGGTACAACTACAGAGGTCCAGAAAAGGAATAGAAGAAAAATGCCTGCAGCAAACCATATTCCGGTGTTAATGTTCCCTGAAAGAGGAGGGTTGAATAGAAACAGCACTGAAGCTGCAGTTAATACCGAACCTGCTGCAATCCAGGGCCTTCTTCTGCCGAACCGACCTTTTGTATTGTCTGATAAAAGTCCTATTCCAGGGTCTGTAAAGGCGTCGAAAATTCTTGCACCCAAAAGAACCGCGCCTACAAAGGCGATGTTGACACCTGCCGAATCTGTGTAGAATTTAGGCATGTATACATATACAGGTATTCCGATTACTGCCAGGGTAAAAGCGGGGAGGGCATAGAATATTTTATTTTTTAAAGATAACTGATTATTCATTATTTACCAAGCAGTTTAGAACGGAAATTTATATCTATGGGATTTTTCCCCAGCCATACTGAAAAGAAGGCAAAAGCGAAGTCGTCACCCCCGGTAGTGCTGATGAGCCGGTTATTATGATAAAGGGAAGTGCCTTTGCCCGGTATATAAATTGCCCTGTATCTGTCTCCAGGTTTTACATCCCTGTATAGGCTGTTGAATTTATCCACTCTATCCTTCATAGCCTGATACTGTGCAGGTGTGACATTTTTTTTAATCATTACTTCAGTCGCTTCAGCAAAGTCTTCACCTTTTATGTTACGGAAATATTCAAGTTCAAGTATGCGGGCTGATTTGCCAAGGGAATCTGCCCGGACTTTTCCCTCTTCAAGATAGAATGCACCTGCATAGGCCTTTATTATATACATATAATTTAATACCGCATATCCGCGGAGAGTTAGTTTCCTGTTTTCATGGGTATATGAAAGAGGGAATTTGACACCTTCTATTTCTACGGTGTCTGCCCCCCGGGTATGTGCAGTGGTTAAAATTATAATGAAAAGTGCTGCTGTAATTTTCATTACACCTGAGAAGATATTAGTGATATTAGAGTTTTTATTTTTCATAATAGTTAATATAATAAAAATAAGGGGAATTGGTACATGTGAGGGATTTTTTTTACATCTAATGGAGTAAGCCTCCTGTCCCCCAAAGGGAGCACGTATAATAAGAATTTACATCAAGCTGATAAACATAGTGTTAAAAAACCTTTTGTATTTCTGATTTTTAGAAAATTTAAAAAATTATATTGTGAAATCAGTAGAAAGGTGTATTATAATACTCACATTGAGAATTAAAGCTGAAGATATTTTAAATAAAAATAACATTATCTGAGTGATAATATATGAATTAGTGTCCCCTTTGAGAGACAGGGGGAATTGAGTTTGTTATGTGTCACAATATTCGAGAAAGAGTCAAAAAATTTTTGATGCAGGATCTTTATGGAATTTATTATAAGAAATATATTGAATATTATCCTTTCTATTTTCCGGTATTCACCCTTTGCATTGATCTGGATGGCTAAAGCATTTTTAATTGACTGGCCTTTGAGAAAATGGTCTTTTTTCCGGTTTCCTCATAAAGCAGGTGAAATGGGACTCAATTATGTAGAATCAGATTATGAAGATCAGATTGGTATGATAAAGGGGAAAATAAATGATTATTATATTGAAATAAAGCCGGATAACAGCATGAATTCCTCAATAAAAGTATATATGCATAAGAGAAATAACGGGCTTGAGATTTCACTTAGAAAAATAAAATTCAGGCCATCAAAAAATATATGTGAATTTAATACTGATAACTGGAAATTTAACCTGGCATTTAAAACAAAAAGGGCTCATGCAGATTCGATTGATAATCTTCTTTTATCTGACGAATTATTTGATTCTTTAGCCGATTTTTATAATAAATGGATTTTTAAGTTGGAATCATTATTTATTGATAATGGTGAACTCTATTGTGAATTCAGATATGGTTTTTATCTTTTTCCATATATCCCGGTATGTAAAATAGAGGAGATTGTAAATCAGCTAGTTAAAATTGCTGAAATCCATGATGAAGTGTTTAGCAGATAAAATCCCGCTTTACTTTACTTTTTATTCAAAATATGTATATTATACTTAATATATTCTTTTCAGCAGTTCTATGGAAATATAATGAAATACTTCTCAACGATTTTTTTATTTATAATCTCTCTCATCTTTATTACCTCAGAGGCCATGTCAGAAGAGTCTCCCCGGGTAATCCGTACCGGTCTGTATGAAAACAATCCTAAAATTTTTACTGATAAAAGCGGTAAGCCCTCAGGTTTTTTTATTGAGCTGCTGGAAGAGATAGCCAGAGAAGAGAACTGGGAAATTAAATATGTCCATGGAACCTGGGCAGACCTGCTCGATTCTCTGGAAAATGGTAAAATTGATTTAATGCCTGATGTGGCACTTTCTCAGGAGCGGCTTACAAGATTTTCATTTCACAAAAAACCTGTAATAGGGAGCTGGTCTCAGATTTATGCAAGGGAAGGGGTTAGGATTGAAACTATTTCCGATCTTGCCGGTAAAAAAATTATCCTTCTCCAGGGGTCAATACAGATAAGGGCATTTGAGCAGCTTATACGGGGTTATAATCTTAATACCAGGATTTTATCAGTACAATCTTTTAATGACGCTTTCCTTTATACATCAGAAGGCGCGGCAGATGCTGCTGTTGCAAACCAGTTTTTTGGAGATTTTTTTTACAGGGATTACAATCTTGTAAAAACGCCTTTTATATTCAGCCCTACGAGTCTTTACTTTGCAACTGCTAAAGGAGAGAACCTTGATCTCCTTGCTGTTATAGACAGGCATATTAAAGAGTGGTCTGACAAGCCACAGTCCGTTTATGAAAGCGTGCTGCTGCTTGAGATTGAAAAACCGGCTCCTTCATTTAATTACAGACACGTTCTCTGGATTACGGTTACTGCACTGTTTTTGCTCTCTCTTTCACTGGGGGGCAATTTTCTGCTGCAATGGAAAGTGAAACAGAGAACAGCAAAACTTTTAAAGGCAAAATATGAAGCTGAAGCTGCTAACAGGGCAAAGAGTGATTTTTTAGCAACCATGAGCCACGAAATAAGAACTCCATTAAACGCGATTATAGGAATGAGCGAACTGGCAATTATGACTCATGAATTAACAGAACAGCAGGAATATCTTGCTACTGTAAAGGACGCGGGGCAGCATCTTGCAAGAATTATAAATGATATTCTTGATTTTTCCAAAATCGAATCCGGGAATTTTTATCTGGAAAAATCGGTTTTTAGTATCTCCAGCCTTATTGTTTCTGTAAAAAATATTTTTACTGATGAGATAAAAGTAAAGGGGCTGAATTTTTACATGGACATTGACCCTGCAATGCCCGGATTAATTGAAGCGGATCCCATAAGAATAAAACAGATTATGATTAATTTAATGAGCAATGCTTTAAAGTTTACGGATAAAGGTTCCATCGGTATCTCCTGTGCAATTGTGCCTGAAGAAGCGGATCAGGTAAAGGATCATAAAATTAGAATAGCCCTTTCTGTAATGGATACAGGTATTGGCATAGAGCCAGAAGAAAGGATAAATATTTTTTCAGTCTTTTATCAGAGTGAAAGGGGTATGTCGAGAAAATACGGAGGCACAGGATTGGGCCTTACTATTTCAAAAAAACTTGCAGAGCTTATGGATGGAGACATTACAGTTGAAAGTGAACCGGGAAAGGGGAGTGTCTTTACATTTAACTTTCTCGCGGATGTGCCTCATGATGATAGTTCATTAGCTGATAAAACTCTGCTGTGTGATAATCCGGTGAAGGGAAAACTTAATGTGCTGGCTGTGGATGATAACAGTACAAACAACGCTCTTATTGCGGCTGTTCTAAGAAAACTGGGGCATGATTATTCAATTGCCTGTAACGGAATTGAAGCATTAGAAGAGGTTAGAAAAAATTTATTTGATATTATTGTAATGGATATAGAGATGCCTGTGCTTGACGGTATTGAAGCAGCTAAGGCAATAAGGCGTGGTGAATGCGGTGATGAAAAGTCGGGTATACCAATTATTGCGCTTACTGCCCATGCCTTGAAAGCGGTTCGTGACAGCAGTTTTGAAGCAGGGATAAACGGTTATATAACCAAGCCGGTTAATATTCTGAGGCTGGATGAGATTTTGCGGTGTTTTGCCGACGGGAGCTGATTAGGCTTCACTTATTACAGCTGCTCTAAGAGTTCCTGCGCCCGATTTCATCCGGCCTGATCACTGTCACCTCAAAGAGATCGCGAACTACATGTATTGAGTCAATGCTGACCTCCACCAGTATATTTGTTTCAGAAGAGATGAAATCTTTCATGTGCGGGAGTTTTTCATTGTATTTTTTGAGCAGTTCGGTTGTTTTTTTACTTTCCCCCGGAAGGGCTGCGTTCCCGTAAATGGTGACGCTGATGACATTTGTGATGTCTTCACTGGTATTGGTTCTGTTGTCTGCAAAGAGTGCGATGCCGGGGTTTCTTTTTATGTTGTCTATCTTCTCTGAATTTTCAGGTGAGAAGAATATCACTGTTTTAAGATTTTCAAGGGCGCAAAAGGCGACAAGGTTCATATGGGGATGGGTTTCTCCTGATGTGGCAAGAATGCCGTAGAGCTGCCTGCTGAGGAGTTTTTCTACATCGTTAATAAGCGTGTTCACCTTTTCCCTCCATTACCAAAAGGATTATGGTTTGAGTTGTGACTTTTAAATAGAGGGCTTGAAAAAAAATTTATGTCAATATCTATTTGTCTGTTAATGGCCTGGCAGTTGACCTCAATCAATGTGA
>CAYYKZ010000058.1:0-11196 GCA_964468455.1 uncultured Leptospirales bacterium
CGTACAGGTTAGAATTATATAATTCATTATTGTAACCATATTCAGAAAAGCCCGGTAATACCGGGCTTTTTTTTGATTTTGACTTTTTGATTTCTCCGGTTTACCGGATTATATCTTTCAAACCGGCAAACGGGCTGGTACCTTTATTTTCACTCTGCTTTCTGTTTTTAATATCCGCTGGTTTTTTATTCCGACCTGCATCCGGTTTCATCTTTTTCTCAATGTTTTCCGGTTTTTTCTGCTCTCTCTTTTCTCCAGGATTCTGCCTCATGGAAAGAGATATACGTTTCCTGGCAGCATCAATCTCAATCACTGTTACAGCAACTTTGTCATTTACCTTTACTGTGCTGTGGGGATTGCTTACAAAATTATCTGACATTTCACTTATGTGCACCAGTCCGTCCTGATGAACACCTATGTCAACAAATGCCCCGAAGGCAGTAACATTAGTAACAACACCGGGGAGTTTCATCCCTTTTTCAAGGTCTTCGATTTTTTCCACTCCATCCTTAAATGTGAATAATTCAAAATCTTTTCTCGGGTCGCGTCCCGGTTTTGCCAGCTCATTGATTATATCAGTCAGTGTGGGGATTCCGGTAGTTTCAGTAACATAGTTTTCAAGGATAATCTGTTTTCTCAGATCCTCTCTTTCCATAAGATCCCTGACAGAACAGGATAAATCTTCAGCCATTTTTTCAACAATATGGTAGCTTTCCGGGTGCACAGCGCTTCTGTCCAGCGGGTTTTCTGATTCCCTTATACGGAGAAAACCCGCAGCCTGTTCAAAGCTTTTAGGTCCAATTCCGGAAACTTTGCGCAGCTCATCCCTTGATTTGAAGGGACCGGATTTTACTCTATGCTTTATAATTGAATCAGCCATGCGTGGTGAAAGACCTGATACATATTGAAGCAGCTCTCCGCTTGCTGTGTTTATTTCAACTCCCACAGCATTGACGCATCCTGAAACAGCATCATCCAGAGATTTTTTCAGCTCCTTCTGATCTACGTCGTGCTGGTACTGCCCCACGCCTATTGATCCGGGATCAATCTTGACAAGCTCTGCCAGCGGGTCCATGAGACGTCTTCCTATGGAAACAGCGCCCCTTACAGTGAGGTCGTGATCAGGGAATTCTTTTCGTGCGGTTTCTGATGCGGAATAGACTGATGCGCCGCTTTCATTTACCATTGTCACAATTACATTATCAGGATTTATTTTTTTACAGAAGGCAAGAAGTTCCCGCCCCCCTGTACCGTTGCCGATTGCTATTGCTTCAACTTTGAATTTTGAACATAGTGATTTTATCTTCTCTTCAGATTCAGCCTTTTTATTATGAGGCTCCAGAGGATAAATTGTGTCATTGTGAAGCAGGTCACCCTGTCTGTTTAAAACAACCAGTTTTGAACCTGTCCTTAATCCTGGGTCAAGCGCAAGTACGCATTTTTCGCCCAGGGGGGATGTGAGTAACAGTTCTTTTATGTTTTCTGAAAATATTTTTATCGCTTCTTTGTCGGCCTTTTTTTTGCATATATTCTTTATTTCTGTCTCCATTGATGGTGACATAAGCCTTTTGTAGCTGTCCTTTGCAGCTGAAGAAACCTGTTCTGCTGAGGGAGAATTTTTTCTGACAAAAAGGCTCTCCAGAAGTTGAGATGATTCCTCTTCATCCGGGAGAAAGTGAACAGATAAATATCCTTCATCCGCCCCGCGTAAAAGCGCCAGAATTCTGTGGGACGGCGCATTTAATGCATTTTCGGACCAGTCAAAGTAATCACGGTATTTCTCGCCATCTTTTTCGCCGGCTTTTGTCACCTTTGAGGACATGGATGATTTTTTCTCAAATTGACTGCGCATAATTTCTCTTGCTCTGGTGTCCTCGTTTATCCATTCAGCTATAATATCTCTTGCACCCTGAAGAGCCTCATCAGCATCTGCAACACCCTTTTCAGTGTTTATAAATTCAGCAGCAAGTGTTAAAGGGTTACCATCTGACCCGTTAAATATTTTTTCTGCAAGGGGCTCAAGACCCTTCTCTTTTGCGATAGTTCCCCTTGTGCGTCTTTTAGGTCTGTAGGGGAGGTATATATCTTCAAGCTTTGCAAGGGTTTCCGCTTTATTTACTGATTTTTCAAGTTCAGGTGTCAGCTTCTCCTGTTCTGTTAAGGATTTGATTACTGCCTCTTTTCTTTTATCAAGATCGGCAAGTTCCTGAAGCCTGTCCCTTATCGCAATTACTGCAACTTCATCAAGGCTTCCTGTTGCCTCTTTTCTGTATCTTGCAATAAAGGGTACAGTGGCGTCATCTGCAAGAAGCCGGGCAACAGCTTGCACCTGCGCAGGCCTGATATCCAGTTCTCTGCTTATAATTTCAATATTTTTGACAGTAGTCATATAATGCCTCAGGGGAGTTAATTTTTTTCCGGTGAGAATGGGAAAGTCAAGGTTTTGCAGTTGTGCAGATTATATCAAGAAAAATTTATCCCTTAAAAGGCGGGATTGAATTTTCTCCACCACTTTAATTCTCTTTCCAGGTAGGTGCTGAATTTCTCGGGCTCCTCTATGCGGAAAGTCATATCCTCACCTGTGAAGGGGTGTGAAAAGAAAATCTCAGTGGCGCATAAAAAAAGCCCTTTGCTTTTTAAAACTTTCCCCTCCGGTGTATAGGTTTTATCACCTGCAATTGGATGGCCTTTTCCCGCCATATGTTTTCTCAGCTGATGTGTTCTTCCTGTATGAGGTATAAGCTCTACAAGTGTTAAATATCCGTTTTTAAGAGATGGGATTATTTTTAATGAACAGAATTCTGTGACAGCTTCTCTCCCGTCAACCGGGCTGTTTATAACACCCTCCCCATTAAGGGCGCCTGTGACAATTGCCCTGTATTTTTTTTTCACGGTTTTGCCGGCAAATTGTGAGCTAAGGCTTATCATTGCCTCCCCTGTTTTAGCAATCAGCAGAAGACCTGAAGTGGGGGAGTCGAGTCTGTGAACCGGCCTTGGCCAGGGCAGAGGGGTGGGGGCATGTGAAATTTCAAGATTTAATGGGAGAGCATTTTCTACTGTTTTAAAACGGTTGCCGTTTACAGGGATCCCTGAAGGTTTGTTGATAACAGCAATGTAATCATCTTCGTATATTACTTCTATTGAAATTCTATAAAATTCTGTTTTTGCTGATTCATTATCATGAAGTTCAATTAACTGTCCAGGTTCTATCCAGTCACCGGTAAAACCTTTTTTTCCGTTTATGGAAACATCTCCCCTTTTTATGGCTTTTTTTATACTCTTACTTGAGGGGAGTGACTGAAATATTGTGCAGGCATAATCGCTCAGTCGTATCTTTTCTGTTCCTTCAGGTACTATATGTTTTTCAATTATCTTTTTCATCATTTCTGCACAATAATTACCGAGCCAAGTATACAGAACGCGCCTAGAGCCTGAAAGGTGGTTAATGTATCTCCAAAAAATACCAGCCCTGTCAATAGAGCTACAAGAGGTTCCAGATTTGCCAGTATAGCTGCCCTCCCTGCTTCAACCCCACTTAAGCCCTTTGTGTAGAGAACATAAGCAAGGGCTGTGGGTATAAGTCCCATGCCGGAAGAAAAAAGAAAAACATCTCTATTCATAAGCAAATCCAGTTTAAAAATAATCCCGCTTAATGGTGTAAGGAAAACAGCTGCAAAAATAAAAGTATAGGTTGATATGGTAATACTTGAATACTTTTCTCCTGCGAGCTTTGCGAATATGCTGTATAAGGCATACCCCAGGCCTGACCCCAGCCCGGCAAAAAAACCGGCAGTAGAAATAGAAATATTCATGCCGGGTAAAAGCCCTGAAATAAGAAAGCATCCTCCTGCTGTCATAAAAAGAGCAGTAATTTTTCCCGGGGTAATTTTTTCATTAAAAACAAATCTTGAAATAATTATAACAAAAACCGGCGCAGTATAAAGAAGAACAACTGCAAGTGAAAGAGTAATCATCTTCATTGCTGTAAAATAGCACCAGTTAAAAAAAACTACGCTTAGAATACCTGTGCCTGCAAAGTATTTAAAATCTTTTAATTTAATTTTAAGGAGTGAAGAATCTTTCAGAAAAGTGAATATTGCAAGTATAAAAGCAGCAGAAAGAGCCCGGATGTTTACAACCTCCAGAGGTGTAAACCCCAGGGATTGAAGTTTTAACACAAAAATACCTATTAAGCCCCAGAGTGAGGCGGCTGCTGTAATAAAAATATAGTGGTGTTTCATTAAAAGACCTGCACTGATTTTCGGGTATAAATAATACTGACATAAAATCTGTTGTTTAATATAAAACAAGCATTTTAAATTGAAGTTATTTTCAAAGAAAATTCTGTTTAAAAGCGGATAGATGCAGGTCTGCATCTGCCCGGGAGTTTAATAAAAAAAGGCAGATACAGACAGCTGATTTAGCTTCTGGATTTTATTCCCAGGAAAGTTTAATATGGACAGGTTTTACGTCCCAGATATCTTTTGCATATTCAGCTATAGTTCTGTCTGAGGAAAACTTTCCCATATTTGCTGCATTAAGAATGGACATGCGCGCCCATTTCTTTTTATCCATAAATGTACGGTTTACCTCCTCCTGACATTTAATATAGGAATCATAGTCAGCAAGGAGCATATAGTTATCTCCATGACTGAGAAGTGAATCTGTAACAGGTTTAAAGAGATCAGGGTTATCCGGAGAGAAAAACCCTCCTGAAATCTGGTCAATAACTCTTTTCAGTTCAGGATTAGTCTCGTAATAGTAATATGGGTTATAACTTGAGTTTTTCATGTTCCGTACACCATCGGAATCCAGGCCGAAAATAAAAATATTCTCATCTCCAACCTCCTCTTTCATCTCCACATTGGCTCCATCAAGTGTTCCTATTGTAATCGCTCCATTGAGTGCAAATTTCATATTTCCTGTGCCTGAAGCCTCGTATCCGGCGGTGGATACCTGTTCTGATAAATCAGCAGCAGGAATAATTTTCTGCGCATTGGATACAGCGTAATTTCTGAGAAAGAGAATTTTAAGTCTGTCCCGGACATCAGGGTCATTATTTACAATATCTCCAACAGAATTAATCAGCTTAATGATTAATTTTGCCATGTGATAGCCGGGAGCTGCCTTCCCTGCAAAAATTACTGTTCTGGGTATAAAATCTCCCCCCGGATTATCCTTGATTCTGTTGTAAAGAGTAATAACATGGAGAACGTCAAGAAGCTGTCTTTTATACTCATGAATTCTTTTAACAAGTATATCAAACATGGAATCAACATTAACAGTTACATTGTTTCTGTTTTTAATATATTCGGCAAGAGCCATTTTGTTCTGTTTTTTGATATCCATCCATTTTTTCTGAAAAGATTCATCATCAGCATAGGGGATAAGCTTTTTAAGCTCATAAAGATCCTTTGTCCATCCATTCCCTATTGTTTCATCTATAAGTCTGGAAAGTCCCGGATTGCAGAGCTTAAGCCATCTTCTCTGGGTTACGCCATTGGTTTTATTCTGGAATTTTTTAGGCCAGAGGTTGTAAAAACCGTTAAAAATACTTTTTTTAATGATTTCTGTATGCAGAGCAGCAACACCATTAACAGTATGGCTTCCTACGATTGCAAGATTTGCCATTCTTACCTTTTTATCAGGGCCCTCTTCAATTATTGAGAGTTCACTCAGAAGGTGGTTGTTTCCGGGGTAAAGCTCGGCAAGCCTTTCAAGGAAACGCCTGTTTATTTCATATATAATCTCCATATGTCTTGGTAAAACATAGCTCACAAGAGCTACAGACCACCTTTCAAGGGCCTCGGGCAGGACAGTGTGGTTTGTGTATGCAAAGGTTTTAGTGGTGATATCCCATGCTTTTTCCCAGGGGTAGCCCTCTTCATCAATAAGAATTCTCATTAATTCAGGGATTGCAATTGCAGGATGTGTGTCATTGAGCTGAATTGCAACCTGGTCAGGGAAATCATTGAAATCGCTGTGGGTTTTTTTAAAGCGTCTGATGATATCCTGTAATGTTGCAGAAACGAAAAAATATTCCTGTTTCAAACGGAGTTCTTTCCCTTCAAAAACATTATCATTGGGATATAGGACTTTTGTTATATTTTCAGAAGTGGCCTTGTCTGAAACGGCTTTAATGTAATCGCCGTCATTAAAATAATTAAAATCAAACTCTCTGGATGATTTTGCAGACCAGAGCCGCAGGTTGTTCACTGTACTGGTTCCGTATCCGGGAATAGGTGTGTCGTATGCCATTGCGATTACTTCTTCAGTATCAACCCATCTGCAGAGTGTTTCACCTTTTTCATTATTGTAGTGTTCCGGTTTTCCATAAAATTTGACAGGGTATACGAATTCGGCTCGTGGGAATTCCCATATATTGCCGTATCTGAGCCAGTTGTCGGGTGTTTCAACCTGAAAACCGTTTTTGATAGACTGGAAAAAAATGCCGTATTCATAGCGTATACCATAACCTGTTGCAGGGAGCTCCAGAGTTGACAGGGAATCCATAAAACAGGCAGCAAGGCGCCCCAGTCCGCCATTTCCCAAACCCGCATCCCATTCTGTTTCACGCATCTCTTCCAGGTTATAGCCGAGTTCCTCCATAGCCTCTGCTGTGGTATCGTAAAGGTCAAGATTTATAAGGCTGTTTCCCAGGGTGCGGCCGATAAGGAATTCAAGAGAAAGGTAGTAAACTCTTTTTGCTTTAGTTTTGTAATAAGACTGCTGGGTTTCAATCCATCTTTCGATAAGCCTGTCTCTGGCTGTAAGTGCTATACTTGAGTAAAGATCGTGATCAGTTGCACTGTATTCATCTTTGCCCAGGGAATATTCCATGTGGTTAACAAAGGAGTTCTGAATAGACTCGATATCACGCCCTTTAGGAGGATTTGTTGAGGGTGTTATTTTTTTCTTTTTGTTATTTTTGTTGTCAGACATTCATAATTCTCCTGAAAATGAGTTAAAAAAATATGTATTCCAGAGCTGTATTGATAAGTAGAAACCAGGAAAATGCTGGTTGAAATCTGAATAATGAGAAACTTTTCAACTATTTCTCATTATATTAACAGCCAGGTAATTATATATGATAATAATAAAAAACAGGGCTGATTTCAAAAAAAATCTGAACCTGGCTAAATTAATGTTGATTATTGTAATAAGTCAGCAGTTATTAAAAGTTACTTATTCATTCCAGAATTTTTAGTGTGAAAACTGGTTTTCTATTTCCCTGATGCGGTCTGATGCGGGAATATATGACGATTGTATTACTGAGAAAGATTAAGAAACCGGAGCATATCTTTATTTAGAAAAGATAGGGAATAAATAGTGCTTGTAAATAAGCAAAAATTCTCAAATACACGGTATTGGGCAAATATTTTATGTAATCATGTTGAAAATTAATTGTTGACAGAAAAAACCCCCTTTCTATGATTTCATTCTGCTTTTTACGGGTTTTTTAAATAATCTGTGCCCACGTAGCTCAGTCGGTAGAGCATTTGCATGGTAAGCAAAAGGTCACCAGTTCGATTCTGGTCGTGGGCTATTTATATTTATAGCTGAAATTAGTCTTTTCCGGAAAAATGCAATAAAAATGCTTGACTGGTAAAGGGCAGATATTAGTTTGCTCTTGGTTTACTATATAAAAGTGTGGGGTAGTGGAAATGCGCGATGTAGTGTTATTGGCATGTCAGGAGTGTAAAAGAAAAAATTATTCTTTTACAAAGAACAAAAAAGGTCAATCAGGTAAACTTGAAGTAAAAAAATACTGTAAGTTTGATAGAAGACATACAGTTCACAAAGAAACCAAGGCTTAGAGTTACCCCAATTGGTCTCGAAAATAAAACAGTTTATAAATTTTGTTAAAGAAGCTAAGGAAGAGCTGCGTAAAGTCACCTGGCCTGACAGGGATGAGGTTACCAGTTTTACTATAGTTGTGGTGATTACAGTAATAATGATATCTCTATTTCTCTGGTTGGTCGATTCAGCCCTTATGAAGCTTGTAAAAGTTGTGATGGGCTGATATGGCAAAGAGGTGGTATATAATACATACTTACTCCGGCCATGAAAATAAGGTAAAGCTTACGCTGGAGAAAAAAATAGAAGGTCTTGGTCTTTCAGAGGAGATTGTTGACGTTAAAATCCCTACTGTGGAAGTCCAGGAGGTAAAGGAAGGGAAAAAGAAAGTCCGGCAGCGAAAGGTTTTTCCCGGATACGTTCTTGTTCGCATGGAATTGAACGACCATACCTGGACAGTTGTAAAAGGCATTCCCAGTGTTACTAATTTTGTTGGCGCTTTTGGGACAAATAAACCCAAGCCTTTAAGTGATAGCGAGGTTGCCGCTCTTTTCGATTCTCTTGGCGGAAGCGGACAGAGAACAGGTGAAAAAACAACAATTACAGTGGATTTTTCTGTTGGTGAGCATGTTAAGGTTATTGACGGCCCATTCAGCAATTTTACAGGAGTTGTTGAAGAGGTTTATCCTGACAAGGGGCGTCTGAAGGTAAAAGTAGAGATATTCGGAAGAGCTACACCTGTGGATCTGGATTTTCTTCAGGTTGGCAAGATATAAATGGAAATACAGTAATTGTAAGTTAATTAAATTCTGATAATTTTTTCAGTAATATAGGATAATAATAATGGCACCTAAAAAGAAAAAAAAGATAGTTACACAGATTAAGCTTCAGATATCAGGCGGACAGGCGAATCCGGCTCCACCTGTAGGACCTGCTCTTGGACAGCATGGCCTTAATATAATGGAATTCTGTAAGGCCTTTAATGACAGGACAAAGGATCAGATGGGTACAGTTATACCTGTTGTGATTTCAGTTTATGAAGATAGAAGTTATACTTTTATTACAAAAACACCTCCTGCATCGGTTCTTGTCAGGAAAGCTATTAAAATTGACAAAGGTTCAAGTGAGCCTAATAAAATCAAAGCAGGTAAAATCACAAGAAAGCAGCTTGAAGAAATTGCGCAGCTGAAAATGCCCGACCTGAATGCTAATGATGTTCAGGCGGGAGGTAATATAATTGCAGGTACAGCAAGATCAATGGGGGTTGAGGTGGTTGACTAGTCCCTGGGACAGTTAAGCTAAGAGAGGTTTATGAAATGAAAAGAGGAAAGAAAATAACTGCTGCAAGGGAAAGAGTAGATAAGACGATTCTATATAGTCCCGATGATGCTGTTAAGCTTATGAAAGAGCTTAAGTGGGCTGGTTTTAACGAGTCTGTGGATATGTGTGTAAAAATTGTCCATAAGAGTATGCAGA
This sequence comes from uncultured Leptospirales bacterium, assembly GCA_964468455.1. GTDB lineage: Bacteria > Spirochaetota > UBA4802 > UBA4802 > UBA5550 > JBBAGC01. The sequence goes on from CAYYKZ010000058.1 coordinate 9,274, forward strand.
ATGTGCGTGGTTCTTCAGTATTGCCATCAGGTACAGGTAAAACAAAAAAGGTGCTTGTTATTTGTAAAGGTGATAAGCAGCAGGAAGCTAAGGATGCCGGTGCTGATTATGTTGGAGCTGAAGAAATAATTGAGAAGATAAAAGAAGGCTGGGTTGATTTTCAGGCTGTAGTTGCTACTCCTGATATGATGAAAGAAGTCGGGAAACTGGGACCTGTTCTTGGCAGAAAGGGCCTTATGCCTAAGCCTAAATCCGGAACAGTTACTGATAACGTAAAAGACATCGTAAAAGAGCTCAAAGGCGGCCGTGTTGATTATAGAGCTGATAAAACAGGTGTTATTCACATGCTTGTGGGTAATCTTTCTTTTGATGATACAGCTATTGTTGATAATATCAAAGCCTTCTATAATCAGATAATTAAAGATAAACCATCTGATGCCAAGGGTAATTATATTAAATCCGTTTATATAAGTTCATCAATGGGACCCGGGATAAAAATCAATCATAAGGGGATCGAAAGATAATGGTTAAGCAATATAAAGTAGATGAAGTAAAAAGTCTTTCTGAGAAACTTCAGGAAAAGGGTAATTTTATTTTAACTGATTATTCCGGAGTCAAGGTGAATGACCTTGCTGCTTTAAGAAGACTTTTAAGTGAAAAGAATGCACAATATAAAGTAGTTAAAAATAATCTTTTCAGAAGAGCCCTTGAAGAGAGAGGGTACCAGAATATTGACGAGTTCCTTAAAGGACCTGTTGCTGTAGCTTTTGCCGGAGAAGAGGCAGGGGATGTGGCAAAAACTTTAAAGGAATTCGCTGAAAAGAATGAAAAATTTTCTTTTACTGCAGGTGTTATTGATAATGTAGTATATAATGAAAGCCAGATAAAAAAAATAGCAGATCTCCCTTCCAAGGAAGTGCTGCTATCTCAAACCATGTCTTTAATCAATGGCCCTTCTACAGGAATTGCTATTGGAATGAATCAGATCATGGCATCTCTGGCTCGCGGCATAAATGCCGTTGCTGAGGCAAATAATAATTAATTAAGATTGGTTATTTGAATATAAGTGGTTAGGATTTCTGCTCCAGAATTTGCGGTAAAACGTTATGGATCAATGCCTGGCCCTTTATAGGTTTTACGGCAATAAGACCGTTTAACTTGAAGAAATTCACTAAGTATAAAGGAGTAAAGAAATGGCAAAATTAAGTATTGAAGAATTGCTTGAAGCAATAGGCAGCCTTACACTGATAGAGGCTTCTGAACTTGTAAAAGCAATGGAAGAAAAATTCGGGATTTCTGCTGCTGCACCCGTAGCTGTTGCTGCCGGACCTGCTGCAGGCGGAGCTGCTGATGCTGCTGAGGAGCAGTCTGAATTTGACGTTATTCTTACAGGTTTCGGCGACGCTAAAGTTGCTGTAATCAAAGAAGTAAGAGCTATAACAAGCCTGGGTCTTAAAGAAGCGAAAGAGCTTGTTGAAGCTGGCGGAAAAGCTGTTAAGGAAAAAGTTTCAAAAGAAGAAGCGGCAGAACTTAAAAAGCAGCTTGAAGCTGCCGGCGCTACTGTTGAGATTAAGTAATTCTGTATCATAAAAGGTTATTTTGGGTAACAGAAGATTTTCCTTCAATTTGTAGTTATCTTATCAATAGGTTTGATCATTTTGGTCAAGCCTATTGGTGTTAATAATACTTATTTGCTTTTATACTCTGATTCTGGTATTATATGTTCATTACTTTTAATATGTTCCACTTTTTTTCATTTTCATGAGCTTTTCATCCTTAAAATTAATAAATAAAGGTTAAGGTTTATACTTCAATGCAAGAATCAAAGAAAGTTGTCAATTTCGGTAAAATAAAATCTAAAATTGACCTTCCGAATTTAATAGAAATTCAGATTAAGTCATATGAATGGTTCCTTCAGTCAAA